>CAMXBB010000046.1 GCA_947179265.1 uncultured Bacillota bacterium | reverse complement strand
CAGTAGAAGTAAGTCCTTATTGTTCTAATCAACAAATACTTAAAAATGAAATTCTTTCATTTATGAGTAACTTAGAGACTGAATATGGTCCATTAGATGAATTAAGAGCAAGAATGCTTGATGAAGCTAAGAAGAGATGTGGAGTATATCCACTAGATGAAAGAGAATTAGCAAAAGTATCTGAGGAAGCTGAAAGAGCGCAATCCTTAATTAGAAGACTTGAAAATATAAGGAAGAATGTTAATTCTTTCGAAGAGAGAATTAAAACAGCAACTTCTACAGGTAAAAGGGAGTTAGCTGCTGAATTAACTCGAATTAAAAAAGAGATTACTGATTTAGAAGCTTCAACAAAAGGTTCAATGGAATCACTTGTTGCACAAGCAAAACAAGAAGCTATTGATGAATTAGATACACATCTAAGAAACTTAGAGAATGATTTACAAACAAAGAGTAATCAAGTATTTAATCAAATTTTAGAAGATACTCGTACTAAAGTATCTGAGTTAAAAAGAACTGCTGAATTACTTTCTTCTAATACAACAGCTGATTTATTAAGGCTTCAAGGAGCAAGTGAAGAAAGTATTAATAAGTTAAGACAATATGTTGAAGATGATCCTAAGGTTCAAGAGTTAGTAAAAGGTGCTGTCGAAGATGCTCAAATTAAGGAAGCATTACTTAGTTTAAAAGCTAGTGGATTACTTACTCCACAAGCACAAATTGTTACTCCAACATCAGGAGTTGCTACAGGAGAAACTCCTGGAATAGTTGTTCCAGGTAAGGCTTTAGCTGCACCAGAACAAACACCAAATATTATTATTCCAGGATATGACAGAATTGTAAGTCCTGCTAATCCAAGTGTTGTAGTACCAAATGGTGTAGTTGATCGTACTATAATACCTGCATTTGATGAGTCTATTCCATTTGAAGAAAGAATGAGTAGAATCTTAAAGGTAAAAGAAGCACGTCAAGCTAAGGGAGAAATCTTCCATGAAATGACTGATGAAATCATTAGATGTGTGTTAGAAGGTGACTGGGTTTACCTATGGGGACCATCAGGATGTGGAAAATCATATAGTATTAAACAAGTTGCTAAGCTTATTGGTATCGACATGGTAGATAATGGTAAGATTACTGATAAATATAGTATTATGGCTTATAATGATCCACAAGGAAGATTTAGAGCTACTCAAGCTTTCGTTGCATTAGTATATGGTAAATTATTGTGTTTAGATGAATTCGATAATGGTAATTCAGATACGCAAATCGTATTAAATGAATTATATTCAGGTTTACTAGATACGTTAGAGAAACCAGATGAATTAAGATATGTAACATTTGCTGAAGATATGCGTGTACCAATACATCCAAACTTCAGAATGATAAGTGCTGGTAATACTACTGGTGAAGGAGAAAATGAAGTTTTCTCAAGTCGTGGTAAGATTGATGAAGCAGTTCAACAAAGAATGACGCCAAAGAGATTCTGGTATGATAATAGAGTTGAGCAAAGAATCTTTAATCAATATACGGCTTGGTATAATCTTTTTGTTAACTTTAGAAAAGCATGTGATGCTTATGCTAAGAGACAAAGTTTATCAGCACCAATTGGTGTAGTAACAACAAGAGATGCCTCAGCTATCGTAAAATATATTAATCATAATAGTAAAACTGCTGAACAAGTATTAGATGAAAAATTTGTTCAAACTAAATCACCTGATTATTTGGAGTTTATTATCAAAGAATTTACAAATATGTATGATTTACGTTATGATGATAATAAACCAAAAAATCCAAAACAATTATCAGCAGCATCAGAAAAAGATCTTGCTAAGAAGTTAATATTACGTTGTAAAAAAAGTATTAGAAGTTAATAAAGGTGGATATTATGGGAACTACTAATCATGAAAGATTTTCGGATAGTATCTTTGAACCTGAAATGCTAACAGTAGATGGTTATACATATCGTATATTGAAAGCCAGATTTTCTAATCTGTATGTCTTATATGATTATTTAAAAGCAAATCCAGAATTAAATAGAGATGTTTTTTATAAATTATCTAGTCTTGATGGAGATTATAGTTTTGCTGGAAAACCATATGAAAAAGCTGTTGAGGATTTAGTTGGTGAATTAGATCCAGGATATGAAGAGTTTTTAAAACTTCAAAGTGATTTAAATGCTAAGAAGGGTAAAATTCATAAATATCGAACTGTTAGAACTGTTGCTGGTGGACACTTAAGTGTTCCAGCATATTGTGCAGGAAATCCATTGTGTTATGAAACTGAAGAAAGAATAACTAAACCTAAGTTTGCTAGAATGCACGTTTCATTGTCATATTATTGGGGAACTACAAAAGATCAAGTATTACATAGAGCAATCATCATTACTAATATTTTAAAAGCTTTAGAGAAAGCAGGATATAGTGTTGATTTAAAAACTTTTGAATTGTCTCAAGAACGTGATGAACTTGCATATATTATAGTGCAAATAAAAAAGCATGGTGGACGTTTAGATATGCAAGGTTTATATAAAACCTTATGTCATGTTGAATTCTTAAGAAGAATATTATTTAGAATTCTAGAAACTCTAGATCTAAGAAACAGTTGGGGACATGGATATGGACAAACATGTAGTGAAGAATTCACTCGTGATGTACTAAAATTAGGTAAAAATGATATCTACATTGATCAACCAAGAGAACTAGGAATATTTGGTGATGATTTGGCTGATGATTTCGAATCAACAATTACTCATTTAAGTTTACAAGATAAGATCGATGTAGAAAAAGCTAAAAGAGAATTTAAACAAGAAAGTATGATTTTAAGAAAGAGGAGGTAACTCTTCTTTTTTTTCAAGTAATTTATTAAAACGTTCTGTACATATATTATATGAGGAGATAATAAATTGAATGAAGATTTTGATAAACGTAATAGAATAAATAAGTATAGTGTTAATAATGTAGTAACTAAAACTGTTAGAACAAATTTGGAAATATATGATATTCACTTACCAACTGAGGTTGATTTATGTTATGATATAGACGAAGAATTATATAAAGATTTATTGATGTTTACAGCAAAATCATATGAGGATATGAAAAAAAATATCAAAAAATAATAAAGAGCGTGAAGCAGTGATGAATGATTTAAAAGTATTAGGTAGTGATCCAGAGTTTGTAGATTATTATGATCATGATGAATTTGAAGAAATATTAAGAGAATGTGAAATAAATGATGCTCGTGAAGAAGGCATAGAGATGGGCAAGATGACAACTCAAAAAGAAATGATTCTAAAACTATATCATGAAAAAGGAAAAACCATTAAAGAAATAGCAACTCTGTTTGATATTTCGCAAAAAAAAATAAAAGAAATAATTGGTTAAGAAGATTAATATCTTCTTTTTTTATATATTAAATTTGATATGTACCCTATATAAATTTGATATTTTAATTATGTCTTTTTCTCATGCTAATATTTTTTTAGAAAGAGGTAAGATATGAAAACAAACAAAGTTAATACAACTGATATAGCATTATTTGCTAAATCCTTTTATCTGTTAGGAGATACATTAAATTATTGCTATGATTGCAAATATTGTCGATTGAATGGAGAAAAGTGTGAAGAAAGACACTATCAAATACTACCATCAGAGATTAATGAGAATTTCTCTAATTTGCCAGTAGCAGTAAACCTATTCTATGGGGATCCATTCTTACAAATGGAAAATACAGTTAAGTATTTAAGGATGTTAGAAAGTGTCCATCATAAAGGACCAGTTATTATTGTAACTAAGGGAGACTTTTCAAAGTTTCCTGATGAAGAATTTGATTTAGATTTGCACATTGCATTTTCAACATTTGGAGTTAATTCTAATTTAGATGGAAGTACGATGGAAAGATTTGAAAAGAATCTTCATCAGATTGAAATGAGAAAGCATAACTATAAATATTCGATAGAATATCGACCTATCGTATATAATGTAAATGATACTGTAGAAGCCTTTGAAAGAGTGCTTAATTTAGCTAAGAAATATAATTTAGCGGTTGGATATTCTGGATTGCAAGGAAAACCAGAAAGTGTTAAGATATGGGAAAGAGAAGGTATTGATTTACATCCTTATCCAGGATATACTTTCGGACATAAGAAGATGATTGATGATAAAGTTGTCAAGTGTTTTGAAGACTTAGCTCGTGCTAAAGGAGTACCAGTATTTAGGAAAACTTCTTGTCTATTTTCCTATGTTCATGATCTTGGTAGAGATTATAATGCTCATTATTATCGACCAAGTGAACTTGGATGTGAAAACTGTATCATGAAAGAGAAATGTCATAGTTATAAAAATCATTTAACACTCGATAAGGATTTAAGTGGTATAATACCTTTTGATTATGAAATTATTGAAAAGGAAAATCATGTATGTATCTTAAAGAAAAAAGGTATATGCGAATTTCCAACACCTGATTGTGAACATATTTCAGGAAAAATAATTAGAATTGATGAACCACTAACTACATCTGATGTTAGAGTAATCAAATGGCTTACAGGATATACTGTTGATGCTTCATTTGAAGAAAGTCCATACATTAGTGAGAGTTGGGTTCAAGATAAAAGTTTGATAAAGAAAAGGTAGTTTATTATGGAACAAGATATAATTGGTGTAGATATTGATGGTATTATTCTAGATTTTGAAAGAGTTATTAGAACATATGCTGAGATGTATGATCTATTATGGTTGAAAAAGGATGGTAAAAAGAATAATGAATTCTTTTATATGAAACAATATGATTGGACAGATGAAGAAAAAGATGCCTTCAAGGAATTTTATTTTCCATATGCTACTCGAAAATCACCTTTAGTAGCGGGTGCAATAGAAGCTTTAACTATTTTGAAGTCCCTAGGATATAAAATTGTTTTAATATCTGCTAGAGGTGCTATGAATCCTCAAATTATTGAAATAGTAAATGAAGTATTGGAGTTTTTCTGTGTTCCATATGATGATATATTTTTTAAACAATTTGATAAAGTTAAAGTAGCAAAAGAACTTGGAATTAAATATATGATTGACGATAGTCCACATGTTGCGACAAGCCTTGCGGATGAAGGCATATCATCTCTTTATTTTAGAGATACCTATGCACCAATTATTGAACATAAACTTATAACTGAAGTTGCTAACTGGGGAGAAATTTTACGTATTCTTATGAAAGATAATTTGGATATGGAAGTTGTAAAAAAGGTTTTTCCTCCACCATTTAACTTGACATAAATATGAAAAAAAGTGCTTGAAATTAATTTTAAAATTTTGTATTATTAAGAAGTCGAACAGCTAAAAATGCGTATAATGGCAATTATACGCATTATTTTTTTGCCTAAAATTCGACAATTATTTTCTATAAAAAGAGAGGGTGAGTTAAATGGAAAATAATGAAAATAAGTTTTTAGGGACCGAGAAAGTTTCAAAACTATTATTAAAGTTTTCAATACCTTGTATTTTATCACTTATTATAGCTTCATTATATAATATTGTTGATCAAATATTTATTGGACATAGTATTGTTGGAGCTTTAGGTAATAGTGCAACGGGAATCGTATACCCGATAACCATTTTATCAATGGCATTTGCTTGGTGCTTTGGTGATGGATCTGCGGCGTATTTAAGTCTCTGTCAAGGAAGAAAGGATACTAAGAATTCCCATATTTCTATAGGTAATAATATCGTTATTACATTTATAATAAGTCTTATATTCGTGGCTTTATGTTTGATATTTATGGAACCATTATTATCAGCATTTGGTGCAACAACAGTAGTTGAAACATTAGAAAATGGTTTTTCTAATAGTTCAATGGAATTAGCTAAAGATTATTTCACAATTATTTTGATATTTATACCAGGATATATGATAACTAATTCCTTATCTAGTGTTATAAGAGCTGATGGATCTCCTGGATATTCCATGTTAGCAACACTTGCTGGTGCCATTATCAATATCATTTTAGATCCAATTTTTATCTTTGTATTTGATATGGGAATAAAAGGTGCAGCTTGGGCGACTATTATTGGTCAAATGATATCATTCTTGATTACAATTATCTATCTATTTAGAACTAAGACATTTAAATTAAATATGAGTAGTTTTAGAATTAATATGAATGTGTTTAGTAATGTTATAAAATTAGGTGTATCAACATTTATAACTCAACTTGCAATCGTTATAATATCATTAGTTTGTAATTTTCAATTAGCAAGATATGGAGCAATGGGAAATCTTGGACCTAATATACCAATTGCAGTAATTGGTATAGCTATGAAAGTATTCTCAATCGTAATCAATATCGTTGTTGGTATTATCGTAGGAGCTCAACCAATTTTAGGTTATAACTTTGGAGCTAAGAAATATGATAGAGTTAAAGAGACTTTCAAAATAGTTTCTATTTCAACTCTTATAGTTGGATTAATATCTTGTGTTTTATTTGAAACTATACCTAATGCTATATTTAGTATATTTGGTACAGGACAAGGAGAGTTATATGAATTATTTGCTGCTAAGACTTTACGTATCTTCTTACTTTTAGTAGCAATAACATGTTTTATAAAGATGACATCTATTTTCTTCCAAGCAGTTGGCCAACCTGTTAAATCAGCAGTTTCTTCACTTGCAAGAGATATCTTATTCTTTGTACCCCTAGTATTAATATTACCTAATTTTATGGGAATTGAAGGGGTATTATGGGCAGCTCCAATAGCAGATTTAATTGGTCTATGTGTGGTAGTGCCATTATTAGTAAGTTTTTTTAAGAAAATTAATAATGAAGAAGTCGGTACTGCTAAAGAACATGCAACATTAAAGAAAAGTAAACCTGGAATTATCATAACGATATCAAGGACTCATGGTTCAAGAGGAAAGAAAATAGGTGAACTTGTTGCTAAAAAGTTAGATATCCCATATTATTATAAGGAAGCAGTTTCTATAGCAGCAAAGACTAGTGGTCTTGATAAAGAATTTATATCTAAGATAAATGAAACTGATGATAAAATTCATAGTCTTTATCTATCAAGTACTCCAGTTAAATATGCCATAACAGCACAAGATAAAGCTATCAATATGATTGCTGATAAAGGAGCTTGTGTAATAGTTGGTAGAGCAGCAGATTATGTTTTAAGAAATCGAGATAATGTTATCAATATCTTTATAACAGCACCACTTGATTATCGAGTAGAAAGTATAATGGAAATGTATAATGATACTAAGAGTGACGCTAAGAAGAATGCTTTAAAATCTGATAAAAATAGAGCAAGTTATTATAAACTTATCTCTAATAAAGATTGGGGTAACATTGATAATTATGATCTATGTATTAACTCAGAAATTGGTGTAGAAGCTTCTGCAGATATAATAGTTGATTATATAAAAAATATAAAAAAATAAAAGGAATTACAATTCCTTTTTTGTTTGTTTTAAAACTTTTCTATATAATGCTACTCCCGATTTTACCTTTATATTTGTGTCATTGATTTGATAGTGTTGTTTTCTTTTTAATTCATCAAAAAACATTTTTTGCCTTAATGTTGATACTCTTCGATTAACAATCATTAGTGGAGCATACTCTGGTGATACTAATCTAATGAATCCCATATTATTAACTAAATATTCTACAGCAGCTTCATAAGTATATATAAAAGAACTATAATAATCATCTACAACTTCTTTAGATGCTATTAACAATTGATTAAGTATCGTATTACCTGATACTAAATGTGATGAATAAAAAGAAGATTTACTCATCATACTTATCATATTAGGATCTACTAAAGCATCTCTTTTTATTTCAGTAGTTTGTCTTTCTATTTGTAAAGTTATATCATCAACTTTAGTTATTCTCATAATAAAGCGATAATTACTATTAGAATCATTCTGTAGATGACATCTTATTGTTTCATAGTCATCACCTTTATCACGGAAAAAATAGATATGATTACTATCTGCTATAGCACCTTGCTCATCAAATCCCAAAGGATTTATCATGATATATCCAAGCTTAAACATTACAAAGTCAAAATATGCACTAAAGTGATTATAATTCTTTTTAAATTCTTCAAAGTCATCTTTAAACATTGGAAGAGTTGCAATATATTTGCAATATTCTAATACTTCGTAATATTCCATTTCTTCATATACATTATATGGCGTTAAAAATCTAACTTTCACAAAAGCTCCTCCTTTAATTAATTGTTGTTATTATATATTAGATCTAATAAATAAGCAAATTAATAAATTATGTTATAATAAAATATATGTTTAACTAATGTGGAGGTGGGAACATGAGAATGAATACTTTATAAGTTAGGCATAAACTTTGATTATGCCAGGAAGGAAGGCATAATATGTTAGAAGTTAAAGATTTAGATATAATGATTTTAGATAGATATATCGTAAAATCATTATCATTTACATTAAATAGTGGTGATAAGTTAGCTATTATAGGTGAAGAAGGTAATGGAAAATCGACATTACTAAAAGCTATTTTGGAAAAGTGTGATTATTCAGTTGTAAAAGGAACCATCAATACTCATGGATTAAATATTGGTTATTTAGAACAATCGATTAATGAAAGTGATTTAGAAAGAAAGGT
>CAMXBB010000045.1 GCA_947179265.1 uncultured Bacillota bacterium | reverse complement strand
GATTCATCAATTGAAATATTAGAAGGTATTAAGAATCTAGAAATATTCAAATATGATTCGGATGTAAATGAAAAGATTGATTCAATGATAGCTGATTTAAGAAAGCAAGGTGCTAAACCATCTATTGAGCAATCTATGTTCTTAGATTTTTTATATGCATTACCAATGGATGAAGAAGCGTTTAAAGATGATGAAGAACGCGTAATGATGGATATTGAAATATATAAGACATATCCAACATTAAATAAATCTGCACAAAAATTAGAAATGGTCTTTAATACAATACCATTCTCAAAAGAACAAGTTAAGTCAGTAAGAAGAGACTTAATCTTAAAGTATAAAGAAAAACCTGCCATCCTAACTTCCAAAGTTAAGAAGCAAGAGATTATTGAATACTTAAATCAATTATTCGATATCATTAAGTGCGAAAGATTAAAGAGATTTGATGGAGATAAAATAGCAGTCTTAGATTATATTGACTCTCTTACTGAAAATCCATTATTAATAAGAGATACCTTATTAGAATATACAAAGGTTTTAGGAGCTACGAATCAGCAATCTATTTCGAAAAATATGTATACAATCAAAAATGATGATGTACTATTCGATAATGTATTTATAGATGAGGCTGCCACAAGCTCGCCGCTTGATTTGTTTATTCCGATGTCTTTAGCAAAGAAGAAAATCATTTTAGTTGGAGACCATAAACAATTACCAAACATTACTGATGAAGGAATTATTGATGAAGTTAAAGACGTTGTTAATAAATCATCAGAAGAAGAGACACAAGAGATTTCAAGTGCAATGAAGCAAACTTTATTTGAAGTTTTAATGGCTAAAGCTCATGAACTTGAAAAGAAGGATGGTATAAAGAGAGTAATAACACTGAATACTCAATTTAGAATGCATCCTGAGCTTGGTAGGATTGTTAGTGAGAATTTCTATGATGGAATTGTCCAATCAGTTAGACCTGCTTCAGATTTTAGTCATAATTATCATAATATGAAGGACAAATACTTATATTGGTTAGACACTCCATATGATGATTATTATGAATATAGAACTAAAGGAAGTTCATCTAGAAAGAATATACCTGAAGCTAAGCAAATTGCAAAGCATATAAAAGAGGCCCTTGATGATAAGAATTATGAGAACTACTCAATTGGTATTATTACAATGTATCGTGATCAAGTTGCCGCAATTAATAGTGAACTTAGAAATATTGGTATATATGATGAGAGTATGAGTTTAATGCCTAGATATGCATCACAAGAAATTAAGGTTGGAACGGTTGATGCATTCCAAGGTAGAGAATTCGATATTGTATATTTATCACTTGTATATGTATTTAATGAAGATAATAATTATAGCCGTTTAGCTGGAGAAAACAGTAAGAGCTTAATGTGTGTTGCATTAAGTAGACAAAAACGAATGCTAATTGTTGTTGGAGATATGAGTGTATATAACAACGACAAAGCAAAAGAAAAAATTAGACCTTTATATGACTTGGCTTTAAGATGTGCTGGAGGTGATATGCATGAGTGATGTAATTTTTAGTTCTAAATTAACACCTTCAGTTGATAAAGCAAGATATCAAAAGTATTTTGCTATACCCGTATCATATATTAAGGTTATTATGACATTTAGTGAAAAACCGGAGCTTAATCACTTCGAAAGAGCAGTACTATCTTTATTATTAAGCAGATATTATACAACTCAAGAATTATCTGAAAGACTATTGTTAAAGAAGGATTTGGTTGATTTGATTCTTAATGATTTACAAAATAAAGAATTTATTGATATCAACAATAAGGTTACAGCAAAAGGTGAGGATGTTCTTAAAAATGTTTATAAGGAATTAAGAACAGAGGATTGTTATTTATTCTTTGATCATAATCGTGAGTGCTTATTATCAAGTTATTGTAATAGTAATGATATAGTATTTGTTCAAGGAAAAAGATATGCTGATGCATATAGCTTTGTATTAGACAAGGATGCATTTAAAGAAGAAATACCATACAAGTTGATTAAGACATATGACATTAAGAAAAGATTTAATGATGACATAGCTACAATTGCTAAGAGAGATATCTTCAAGAAATTAGGCAACTCAGATCTAGTTAATGTTAAGATTATTGAAATTGATGATCATTTATATCATTTCGTAAGTAGTGTCGAAACATCAGCTGACTTTAGAGGAACTAAATGGTCTGTAAAGAATCCAATTACATTAGAAAATGATGAAGGTTTATATGATTATTTCTATAACAAAAGTACTAATGAATCAGTAAAGGAATTAATTCTAGGTGTTATGAACTATAGAATTAGTCAGCAAGATGATAAAGAAATCAGCAAGATGTATGCGAAAATTAAGAAGAACCTGTTTAATAATCCAGTTGAACCTCGTCATGAGGATTTCATCTTACCATTAATCTATGTAATTAAGGTTTTAAAAGAATCTAAGGATAAAAACTATGAGGTTAGAGTTCATAGAAATGAAATCGTAAAGGATGCGATGGTTAATCTTGGTGATTTATATGAGAAGGTTCTATATAATGCAGCCTTAGCCAGTCCACATAGAGCTGAATATGATTGTCTTGGTAAAGACATTAAAGATAATCAAATTAAGCTAAAAGGCTTTGCTGCAACCGTAGGATTTGATGTTAGTGAGAATGGGGAAAAATTATTAATTGTCAATAAAAAATCTATTCAAAGAATCATTAGAGATCCGAATAAAGCTCAGTTAGGTGAATGTATTTCTTGGAATTTAGTATTATCTACAAAAGATTCTAACTTCTATATGTTTAAACTTGCAAAGAAATATCCAAACTTTATTAATCTTATGTATCAGTTTAAACGAGATTATAGAGATGAGAGTAAGCATTCAACAAATGTTTCTGATGTTTCACCTAAGTTATTTATAGATATTTTATTTGATATCTTAGAATTTGCATTTGGTTATAAGGTAAAGCCAAAGGTACTAAATGAGTTAATTAACTTTGAAAATACTATCTGTGATTATTCCTTTACAGAAGAAGTTTTAAGAGCTGAGTTGGGCAATAAGATATTTAATAGCAGTAGTAAAGAATGTACTGAATTGAAATTCAATTTATTATCAATGTATGATGCATATGCGACAGAAAGCTGTAAGTATTTAACATATGCATATTCTATATTAGATGAATTAATTCGTAAGATTGTCATAACAATTCAAAACAAGTTCAAATTGGGTTACAAGGATATTAATTCTTTATTTAATTCAAATGAAGAGTTAAGGCAATTTCTAATAGATAATAAATTTAATGTTAATGCTGATGAAAAGATTGGCAATAATGTTTTAGATTCATTAGATTTTATTGGTGTTGAACAAAACATCGAAAAAGGCTTTAAAGATGGATTCTCATCAGCAGTGCTTAGAGTTAAATTATTAGCTTTAATTGATATGATGAAACAAAATCCGAAAGTATGTGAAGAATTTACTTCATATGGATTAGAAGACTTGTTTGTGATTACTTCATCATTAAGTTACATACAAAAGCATCAGCAAGTACATGATTTTAACAGTAATCATGCAAAAATTATAATTAGTGGAATTATAAGATTGGTTGATTTTATGGTCAATAAATCTGAAATAATTAAGTGGAATTAAGGAGGGTAACATGGCTAAAGAAATTACAGAAAAAACTTTACAAGAAAGAAATAGTGCTCTTGATGTAAGAGAACAAGGGCTTGTTAAAAGAGAAAAAGAAGTTTCTAATCTTGAAGGAATCAAGAAAAAACTAGAAAGTGAATATCAGGCAAAAAAACAAGAATTAACAGTTTTAGAGCAAAATATTTTCACTGAAAAAACTAAAAATATAACTGAAAAATCCAATGAACTTAAAAAGCTTGAAGAGGAATGTGCTAAGCTTAATAAAGATCTAGTTGTTAAGCGTGAGGAAATGGCAAAAATGAAAGCCCAAGCTGACCTTGATGTTAATACTTATAAGACGAAAAAACTAGAAGAAGTAGAAAAAGATTTATTAGCTAAGTTTGAAGCAAATATCAAAAAGATTCAAACAGAATATGATAAATACTTAACAACTACAACAGATACAGTTAAATGGTCAGAAGATAAACTTAAAAAGGCATTTGAGACATTAACAGAAGAATTCAAGAAGTTGCTTGAAACAAAAGAGAAGCTTGTTCAACAAAAACTTGATGATCTAAATGCTGCAATTAAGCAATATGAAACGGCATTAGAAGAGAATGGTCATATTCAAGAAGCCCAAGCTAGTATCGATTTGCGTGAAAAACAATTAAAACGTAAACAAGACATATTTGAAAAACTAATTGAAGTCGAGGTTCGTAAAAGATACGCTGAATTGGCGGCAGAGTCTGAAAGCTATAAGAAGTCTTACGCTGATTTAATTGTTAAGATGAATGAATTAAGTGTTCGTTATAGAGAACTTCAAAACATTGCAATTTCAACAGAATCTATTGATAAAACTGAATTAGAAGCTAAGGTTGCTCATTTATCTCAATTAAATGAAGAGTTAGTAAGAAAGTATGGACAATATTCGACAACTGAGTTTGAAGAAATGAAGCTTAAGGCTTCTAGATTTAATACAATTGATGAAGAAAATAGGAAGCTTCAAATGGAAATCTATACAATGCAAAATCAAATTGATATGTTAACTCATGAAAAGGATAATAGTGAACATCTTAAGTATGAAAATGATCAATTGCTTAACAAGATTAGAGTTGAAAGATTATTATCCCAAGAATTAAAGAAGCAAATAGATGACCTTGCTTCTAGAGTTGATAATGTTAAGAGCGGAGTCATTGCATCGGAAACAATTGAAATTGCTTATCCAAGGTTTGTTGATTGTGAATTATCAGAGAAAGCAACAATCAATGAAAATGAATGGATTGAACGCATCATTTCTATGTGTAAACAATCAGGATATGAATTCTCACGTAGATTATTTTATTCATTCCATACTTCATTAAAGACATCTGACATGTCACCTTTAACAGTACTTGCCGGCGTCAGTGGAACAGGTAAGTCTAAGCTCCCTCAATTATATTCAAGATTTGGTGGAATCTATTTCTTATCAGTTCCAGTACAACCCGATTGGGATAGCCCACAATCTTTATTTGGTTATTTTAATAGCATTGAAAAGAGATTTAATGCAACTTCATTATTAAGGGCATTAGTATCTTTCCAAGCAGATAAATCTAAATCTGAAACAAAGGACAATATTACGGATTTATCTGATAGAGTCTTAATCATTTTATTAGATGAAATGAATCTTGCTCATGTTGAATTATACTTTAGTGATTTATTATCTAAGTTAGAAGAGCGTCGTGGTGAAAACAAGGATATTGGATTTGAAGTTGATTTAGGAGCAGGTAATGAAAAGTACTCAGTTATCTTAACAGATAATGTTAAGTGGGTCGGTACAATGAATGAAGATGAAACTACTAAGTCATTATCTGATAAGGTTATTGACCGTGGTAATATATTATCATTTCCAAGACCTGAAAGATTTGAAAGGTATAATGTTAAGCAGTTAGAACCTGAACAACCTAAAATTAAACGTGAAGTTTGGAATTCATGGGTTAAAGGTAAGACTGAGTTAACTGAAAAAGAAGCTAACTATTTTATGGATATTATAGTTAGAATCAATGATGCCTTAAAGAATGTTAATAGAGCTTTAGGTCATCGTGTTTGGCAATCAATTGAAAACTATATGATGTCTCATCCATTAGTTGCTGAATTCAAAGATGATGAAACTAAAAAGATGAAAGCATTGAAGTACGCTTTTGAAGAGGCATTAGTTCATAAGGTAATGCCTAAGTTAAGAGGTATTGATATAATTGGCAGCCAAAAGACAGAATGCTTAGATGTAATTGAAGGTATCTTAAGTGAAGCTGAATTAACTTCAATTTTACCTGATTATCAAAATGCTATGCGTTCAGTCACCGAAACATTTGTTTGGGATTCCGCAAGATACTTAGCAGAAGAATACAAAATGGAGGTTTAATATATGAGCTTAGATAAATATTATGATGCTTTATATGTGAATGGAAAATTGAATAATTCATATGTGACTTATCTATCATACATTCACATGTATAATTCTTTAGTAAAGAGAGATAATGTTACTAATTATCCTTTAAATGATTTGGGAGTAAATTATGCAAAAAGAGCACATGATTTTTATCAAGCTTGTTTTTCCCCTTTAGTTTATTTAAAAGATGATATTCATGCCTTATATGAATATACAATTGACCATATGGAAAATATCCTAGAAAAACCACACAAGGATATTATCAAAGAACAAAAGCTTGTACGCAAAGAAAAACTTAAGAATGTTGATTCAAAAACCTTAGTGTGGTTGGCTAATAAGTCAGGTAGTTCAATTAGAGAAAAACTTTCTAATGTTGAAAAGGTATCATCTACAGTTAAAAGATATACCTATAACATCAAAGAAAACCAGGTATTATTAGCATTCTTTAAAGATATTTCTAGGTTGCTTAATACAAAGGCATCTATTATGAAAAATAATCCGGCTTTATTTGGTGAGGATGATTTCAATACCATAGATGAAATTAATCGCAGACTAAATAGAGTTAGATTCCATTTTAAAAATGAATTCGAAGAAGTTATTGAAAAAGATTATTCAACACCTAATAATGCATTAATGGGTAATGTTGATTATTCAAGTGTATGGAAGTCTTATTCTGATATTAAGCAGAATCAAATTAATTTTAACAATTCGTTTGATAGGTATAAGAAAATTTTAAAATCACTATTTATTTATATTATGATGAATAGATATGAATATGTTGAATCGTATGGTAAAGTTGAAGAAGCGAATAATCACATAATGTATGATATTACAAATTATGTTTTTACTGAAATTATTATCTCTAGTTCAACTGATTTCGAGATCTTAATTTATAAATATAATCTTAAAGAAAATTTGGAATTAATTGAATCTTATAAATATGACATAGAAATGATTGAATCAGAATTAGAATCAACCCGTGGTCAAGCTTATTCATTATTAATTAATGGTAATGCTATAGGTACGTTCTTTGCTGATGTTCTTGGTTCTAAAGAAGTCATAGATCAAATTACAAAATCATTATCTTTATTATTAAAAGAAAAAGAAATTGTTATTAATGCAAAACAACCATTTAAATATGCATCTATTAATTCATTGGATAGTAGACTTTATAGTGATGATAATGCTGTTAATTGTAGTACTTGTTTTGATGGAATTATGTATGAGAATAATATTGTATCTTATGCTAACACTAATAACTGTTATTTAAATTCCTACAGGAATGATAACTATTCAAGTTTCTTAAAACTAATGTCTAGGAAACAAGATTTTGGTACAAATGGAATCATTGTGTATGATATTAATGACAACTTTGATGAATTTTCATCAGCAGCATTAAGAAGAAATTTTACATCTATTTATCCACAAAGTTATCCTGTATGGAGATCAATCTTAGCTGGCGAATCTTTAGAAGCTAATGAAAAGATTGAAACTGTCCTTGATTTTTGTGGTGAAGATTTCTCTATTTCAAAACTTGAAAGAAAGAAAAATAGGTTTGTTCATTGCGGACCAGTTGAAATTCCAATTTATTATCAAATAGTTAATGAGAAAACATGTTATGAGATTTATATTTCTGAATATGGGAGAAAGTTTAATATCTCCTATCCAAATGAGTTTATTGATAATATATGTGCTAGTGGTGGACTATATTCAGTTTTAGTAAAAGAGAAAAAGGAATATATTTCATTAATAGGTACTCCAGACAATCATAAGGTTTGGTCAATTAGATTTGATTCTGATTGTTATAACAAGATGGTTGAAGAGTTTGAAGCCGCAATGAATGTTATTCTTGAAAAATATGATAAGGATTCGACAATGGTTATAATTCCTGATTTCTTAGAAAGCTTAACTGATGATAGAATAATTATTAATAAATCATTAATTAACGGTGTTGATACCATTATAGAAAGAATTAATAATCATGAAGTGACATGGTATGAAAAGCTTCCTAAGTTATCGTTAGAAATAATTAAAAATGGTATGTTTGATAATCTAGTATTAGTAGATAATCAAGAATGTGAAAATATCATTGGTAAGAAGTTTACTATTTTAGTACCTGAAAGATTAACTCTATCTGCGGGACAAAATAATTATATCCTTCCATTAAATAAATCATTTATTGGTGAACAAAATGAATCTTTTGTTGCAAAAGCGGAATCAGATGCCTTTCCTCTTCAAGAAGATGTTGAAGTTAAATTGATTTTAGAATATTGCTTTGGTTCTGAAAATAGTTATACATTAACATTAGTTCCTAGTAAGAAGCAATTTGACCCCATTGAAATAAAATGGGAAAAAGAAGAACCTAAATCAGATTTAATATACCCAGAAATCGTAGATGTAATTTATGATGATAATAAGTTAAATTTAGAATTGACAGAGAAAATCCCTAAAAATTTGAATTTGTTTGAAGTTCACTTTAACTCTTTAAAGCAAAACAAAATAGAATATATTACTAGAAGTGGCAAGAAAATAAATAACTTACAAGAAATAAGTAGAGATCTTCAAACTTTAATTAATAAAAGACAAAGAATTTCACAT
>CAMXBB010000044.1 GCA_947179265.1 uncultured Bacillota bacterium | reverse complement strand
TTACCAAATCTCTTTGCAACTTCCTCTTGAGTCATTTCAAGCTTTTGCATTATATTTTTGATAGCTTGAGCTTCTTCGATTGAAGATAGATCTTCTCTTTGAATATTTTCAAGTAAAGCTACTTCCATCATTGCACGATCATCAAAATCTTTTATAATAGCTGGAATCGTCTTTTTGCCTGCTAAAATACTAGCTTTCGTTCTTCTTTCTCCTGCAACAAGTTCATATCCTTTAATACTTTTCTTTACGATAATTGGTTCTAAAACTCCATGTTCATTGATTGAATCAGCTAGTTCTTTTAAAGCTTCTTCATTAAAATGTATACGTGGTTGATATGGATTGCTTCTTATCTCCTCTAAAGGGATATCTACTATCTCGTTAGCAGGAGTATTGGTAACAATCTCTTTTTCAAAAGAAGAAAAATCTAATTGTTCACTACTAAATAATTGTTCTAATCCTTTTCCTAAGGCTTTTCTACTTGTTTGCGGCATCTCGTTCTAATACCTCCTTTGCCAAATTTGTATAGGCTTCAGCAGCTCTACATTGAGGATCATATTCATTGATAGGTTCTCCATGGCTTGGCGCTTCTACTAAACGTATTAAACGAGGAATAATAGTATTAAATACTTTTTCTTTAAAGAATCTTCTTACCTCTTCAACAACTTCCAAACCTAAATTAGTTCTTGAATCCAAAAGTGTTAGTAAAACTCCCTCAATCTCAAGTCTTGGATTTAGTTTAGTTTGAGTCATAATAATAGTATTTAAAAGTTGTGTAATTCCTTCCAATGCAAAGAACTCACATTGAACAGGAATAATAACTGCATCACTCGCAACAAGGGCATTAGTAGTTAGTAACTCCAAACTTGGTGGACAATCTATAATGATATACTCAAAATTATCTTTAATAGGTTCTAAGACAGTTCTAAGTTGTTCATTCATCTTAAAACCAGGTGTATTTTGACTCATATCAATCAACTCAAAATTTATACCAGCTAGATTAATTGTAGATGGCATAACATAAAGATTGGTAAATCTGGTCTTTATGATACACTTCTTAGCAGGCATAGACCCATTCAAACAATCATAAACACTTCCCTTAATATCACCTTTGTTTATTCCTAAACCAGTAGAAGTATTACCTTGTGGATCTAGATCTATTAAAAGAGTTTTCTTACCCAATTTACCCAAAGATGCTGACAGATTAATACTTGTTGTCGTCTTACCTACGCCACCTTTTTGATTAACTAAAGAAATTACTCTTGCCATAAAATCACTGCTTTCTACTCTTTATTTGTCTATATAAACAATTATATCATAATATCTTCTAAATTATAAATAGAAAAAGCATATTTATATTCTTTTAATTGCATTTTATTATAAAAAAAATTCTACTCTTTAGTAGAATTTTCTTCATCATCTTTTTCTTCTTCATGAGCTTTATCGATAGCTTCTTGAAGTTCTTCATCATCCATCTTAGTATATCCTTTAATACCAAGATCTTTAGCTTCTTCTTTTAGCTTTCTAGAAGTTTCATCTTCCTCTTTATCGCTAATCTTTCCTGTTTCAACTAATTCTTCTATTTCCTCTTTAGTAATAGTTTCTCTTTCCATTAAAGCATCACTGATTAACATTACTAATTTTTTATTTTCTTTTAAAAGTTTTGTAGTCTTATTATAACATTCATCAATTATCTTTCTAACTTCTTGGTCTATTTCTAAAGCAACAGCATCAGAGAAGTTCTTCGATTTATTATAATCTCTTCCAAGGAATACTCCTTCACTTCTCTCTTCTAATTGAACAGGTCCTAAATCAGACATACCAAATTCTGTAACCATTGCACGAGCTATCTTTGTAGCCTTTTTAAAGTCATCACTTGCTCCAGTAGTTATCTCATTCAAGAATAACTCTTCAGCAACACGACCTCCTAAAAGTCCAGTTATTTGAGCAATAAGTTCATTTCTAGTTGTAACAGCCATCTTCTCTTCTTTTGGAAGCATCATAGTGTATCCACCAGCCATACCACGAGGAATAATAGTTATCTTATGAACATCATTAGCATCTTCTAACTTTAATCCTATAACAGCATGTCCTGCTTCGTGAATTGAAACCAATCTCTTCTCTTTTTCAGTAATCTTTCTTGAAGTCTTAGCTGGTCCCATCAATACACGGTCAGTAGCTTCATCAATTTCATTCATACCGATTGCACTCTTATTTTTTCTTACTGCAAGTAAGGCAGCTTCATTAAGTAAATTCTCTAAGTCAGCTCCACTAAATCCAGGAGTACGTTTAGATATATTTTCTAAATTAACACTTGGTGCAAATATCTTATTCTTAGCATGTACTTTCAATATAGAATGTCTTTCTTTTTGATCTGGAAGACTAACTGTTACTTGTCTATCAAATCTTCCTGGACGTAATAACGCTGGGTCTAATACGTCTGGTCTATTTGTTGCAGCAATGATAATTATACCTTCATTAGCTCCAAAACCATCCATCTCAGTTAATAATTGGTTTAATGTTTGCTCACGTTCATCATGTCCTCCACCTAAACCAGTACCTCTTTGACGACCAACAGCATCTATCTCATCGATGAATATCAAACATGGTGCATTATGCTTAGCTTGTTTAAACATATCTCTTACACGACTAGCACCTACACCTACGAATAATTCTACGAAATCAGATCCACTTATAAAATAGAATGGAACATTTGCTTCTCCAGCAACTGCTTTAGCAAGTAATGTTTTACCTGTTCCTGGAGGACCTACTAGTAAAACTCCTTTAGGAATTCTAGCGCCTAGTTTTTGGAATTTCTTAGGATTTCTTAAGAAATCAATTAATTCAGCAACTTCTTCTTTTTCCTCTTCTAATCCAGCAACATCCTTAAATCTTACTTTTCCACCATCTTCACTAAGTTTAGCTTTACTTCTACCAAAGTCCATACTAGACTTGTTAGAACTATTAAGTTTAATAAATAATAGGAATGAAACTGCACATACAAGAACTATTGGAAGTAATTGTAATAGCACCGATAATATCACATTATTTTCTGGATTTGTTTCTACATCCCATTTAAACTCATTTAGATTATGATAAGCCAAAATAGTTTGTTGTACAGTATCTGATAATGGAGCATTTACTTTAAAGTATTCATTCTTATCATAGTCTTCTAACTTACCTGTAATGTAATAAATACCACTAGCTTTATGTTCTGTAGTAACTATTTCCGTAACTTTTCCTTCACTAAATTGATTTAATAACTCATTATATGTAAGAGTATTAACTTTTGTATTTCCAATACTTGCCATTACTAGTACACAAATAACGACGATTATCAATATACCATAAGGCATGCTTTGTTTAATCTTTGCTTTACTATTCATCAATCTTCTCTCCTTTTTCATACTTTAATATTATATCATAAACATTACTGTTTGGAATATCAAAATTGCTTTTCTTTAAGCCTGGAATCCAAATAATAATGTCATTGCTATCACATACTAATGGATATTTATCTCTCATACTCTTAGGAATCTTTGAATCGATAAAAATATCATTAACTTTTTTATGTCCAGTCATGTTTTTTACTTGAATCTTATCATTATCTTTTCTAGTTCTTACCCTAAGAGGTAATTTTAAATCCTTACTATTTAATCTAATCACATAATTACTATTATCATCTATCTCATCTATTTCTTCAATTTTACCTAATGGAGTCATAACAGAATGATTAAATTCATAATCATAACTAGTTAAATGTTCTCTTTCTTTTTTAATAATTATCTTATCATACTCTTTGACAAAAGATATATTATCTGGAAAATTCAAAGTGATATTAGGTCTATTGGAATACGTTATCTTTAAAACTTCTTCGATATGGTTACCATTTACCAAATACAAGTTATCTGGATAAAGTCTAACAAATATCTGATTAATAACTTGTTTTTGAAGATATTCATCTAAACTTTTAAAGTTTTCTAAGCTTAAAATATCATTAATATAGTTCTTATCTAAAAAATCATTTACTATTCTTTCAATATAATGATTTGCTTCTTTTAAGTCATTACTAAACTTTAAGAATCTTAAATGAGCGAGTGGATCCTCCTCTTTTAAGAAAGGTAATACCTTATGCCTAAACCTATTTCTAGTGTAATCATCTAAATCATTCGTATAATCATTAACATAAGGAATTTTATTATCTTTATTATATTCCAATATATCATCCTTAGTTAAATATACTAAAGGTCTTACAATAATGTACTCATCTCTTTTAGTTATACTAGAAAAACCTGAATATCCTTTAAGAGATGAACCTCTTGTTATACGCATGAGTACTGTTTCTATTAAGTCATCACCATGATGTGCAGTAAATAAATACCTAGCATGATATTTCTTTATTATTTTTTCAAAAAACGAATATCTGAAATTTCTAGCATATAATTCAAAATTACCTGCCTGATACCCATCAAGCTCAATACCTTCAAAGATTATATCTAAAGATTTGCAATATTCTTTAACAAAGATATACTCATCATCACTTTCACTACGATATTTATGATTGACATGAGCACATACAACATTATGTCCCAAGCTTTTAAGCATATGTAATAAATACATGCTATCTGGACCTCCAGAACATGCAACAACTATTCTTTCACATTCTAGAATACCCAAAGATTTTATTAAAGCTAAGACCTCAGCCATACGTATCCCTCAAATCACCCTATAGTATAACCTAACAAAATGAAAATAACAAGAAATTATTTACGCTTAAATGTATTATTTTTATATGGTCCGCAACAAACAGTATTACTTGTAAATTTAAGCTTCTTATCATTAACGATTTTGAATTTTAAAGTAGTTAAATCATCTCCTGCAAATCCACTAAATTGACCTGCTTTAAAATTTAAAGTAATAGTACTACCCTTAACTTTATAAGTACCATTTATAGTAGTCATTCCTTCACAAAGATTTAAAGTCATTGAAAACTTATTATTCTTTTTGAACTCTATTTCAGATGGTACACTTCCATCAGAAACTGTATCTTTATATTTACCAATCAATTTTTCAGCAGGACTTTTTGTTGTCTCCTTTGTTGTGGTAGTACTAGTTGTGGTAGTAGTTGTACTTGCCTCAGTTGTTGTAGTTGATTTATCATTTGAATGTTCATTACTTTCTACTTTTCCACATCCAGATACAATTAATGTAATCATCATAACTATAAATAATTTTTTCATAAACTCACCTCTAATGCCAATAATAACATATAAACTAAATGAAAAAAAGACTTATAAGTCTTTTTATCAAGCAATCTGTTCAATTCTAGATTCTTTAAATATACTATTACTATTTATATAATCTTTTATGGAATTACTCATAGTATCATATGAAAGACCATAAAAATACAAAATTAACTCATCAACATTTTCAGAATAGCTATAAGCATAATATTGTTTTCCCATTAATTCTATTAACTTATCAACAAAATTGCCGCTTTCATCACCTTCATAATCTTTCTCGGTTATATATTTACTTTTAAGATGAATAGCCATCCCTTCAAGATTACCAACATCAATAGCTTCTTTATCACTCTCTAATTTTGAACCTTTGGCAATTTTTATATAATTCTTTAATATATCTTTCAACTTATCGTAATACTTTTCATCATATAAGTCGATTTCAATATCACAATATTCGACTTCAGCAGTATCAGGATTAAGCCCAGTTCCTCCACCTGCTACTTCTCCAATATCATCATGTTCTAAGATTTCTGCTAAAGCATCTTCGATTGCCCACCTACTTTCAGGCAATAATCGCATATTAAGTCGCAAAGTTAAATACATCGTTTTTTCTTCTTTAACTTCGCTCTTAGTTTGCTGATTTTCATCAACACTATTCTTTTCTTCCTCTTTAGAACATCCCACTAGACATAACGAAATTACTAAAAGTAATACTAATAACTTCTTCATAAAGCTACTCGTTATCTAAAAGATAAGCATTGCCTGGACTTACAGCAACTGTTGGAGTATAGATAATCCAATCAGTAATATCATCTATTGTATACCATGCTTCATCTCCTGTATGCATATCAGGAACATCATATGGTTCTTGAGTGAGTTTCCCTTTAAATTTCTTACCCTTTATCTCTAATAATTCAAACCAGATGTGTTCAAAGTTTCCTTCTTCCTTTAAAGGTAAAGCTACTTTTATAAGTATTTCATTTTCTTTATCCTTAAATCCTTCTTTAACATAATCAAATCTTTCTCTAGCAAGATCACTCATACGAATAGTTTCTTCATCACTAAAAAAGAATAATGGATTATCTCCCCACAATTTATCATAAACAGAAACCTTACTTAATACTTGATTGTTCTCATCCTCTTCACTTTGATAAAGAAATAAAATACTTGTTTTACTATTATGACCATTTTCACGATCCTTAGCATTACCAAGATTTAGTTTTTTATATTCTCCTAAACCATCAACCCACGATCTACAAGTTACTACTACTGGATAACCATTTATTAATCTCCCAATGTATACACTATCTCTAATTGAATCTACTTTATCTTTTTTATCAATTAAATACATTGCATATGTATTAAGCAAATTATAATGTTGTTGATAATGTTCTTGATCAGAATCTAATATCTCCAATTCTGTAATTCCGCATCGACATAACCCATGAGTATGCAACCATACTTTTTGATCATCACCTTGTACTGCTTGTACACAGAATAAATCTTTTGAACTTGGTAATACTTTAGATGACGCTGCCATACTAACCCATTTCTTAGGAAGCATCTTCTCGGCACTTTCATCTAATATTCCGATAAGATCAGGGACTAAAGTAGTTGCTAGTTTAAGTTGTAAATGGTATGACTTCTTAGCATCGTCCCTAAACTTCATAAATATTGTTATAGCTTTTCTAGCTGCTAATAATTCTTCCTTTTCTTCTTCAGTAAAGAACATATTACGATGTAAATAATAATCGGGAACATTGATTTCTCCTAAAAAGAATCCAATACTATAATCTTCATCTTCATAAGTAATATCCATTTCAATTGTACCATTGATACCAAAATTAGTTTTATTAACAATTATCTCTTTGCTTTTCTCTAATCTCTTTGCACCATTTTTTAATATATCATCATCAATATCCTTAGGTACAACCATCATATATGATTTTTCTTCCCAATATGCAAGTGGGGATTCAGTTAACTTTTTCTTAAATCCAAACATTTTATTACTCCTTTATTTTATAAATTATCATAATTTAATTATTTTGTGTATAACTTATTACTTTTCAACAATTCAATTCCATTTGAAGTTGCTTTAAATATTTTACCATTATTGTAAGTTAAAAATTCTATTTCTCCATTATATGCTCTTATCAAACTTACATCAGTTAATCCTTCAGAATTCAAATTATCTTGTAATAAATAAAATTCTCCATACTCATTTGCTACAGTAAAGAAATCATCTCTATTATAAGTTTCATCTCCTACTTCAACTATTGGAGGATATTCATCACCTTCAAAATTGTTATGAGGATAAATTGAAATGCCTGCAAGATCTAACCCTGGTTCAATATGAAATTCTGGATATTCTTCACTACAAGGTGTAATTATAATATATTTAGACATTATCATTGCACCAGCACTAAAGCCTAACATTACTCCATTATATCTTCTTAGATTATCTAATATACCAAGTTTTTCACATAAATCTTTTTGTGCATAAGGATCACCACCCATAAGCATGATAAAGCTAGCATTATCAACTAACCTTTTAGCTTCTTCATGATCAGTATCAGGAGTAAGCAATGATACATTTTCAAATTCGATACCTACCCTTTTAAAATGTTCAGTAAAACTCGGAACATACTTATCTCTTGCTTTCTCAATCTTATTTAGACTTCCGGGTATATAAACAATACTCTTAGTATCCTTCATCTCACTCTTAAAACGTTCTGCTAATTCTGGCCAAAAGGCATTCTCTGCATCAAAGCCACTACAAAAATAATTTACTGACATAATATCACTCCTTAATCTATCTTTTCAAAATCATATAGATATCATCCACTGATTCAGTATCTATAACACATACATTTTCATCAACTTTGTATTCTTTAAATCCTAACTTTTTATAACAATGAATTGCACGCTTATTGTTAGAGAATACCACCAAAATAATCTCTTGCAATTTTAATCTACTAAATGCATAATCAATCATAGTTTTTAAAGCTTCCATTCCATATCCTTTATTTTGATATTGAGGTCTTATAACAATCCCTATTTCAGCACTAGTATCTGTTACATCCATAAATTCAAAATTACCAATAAATCTATTTGTACTCTTTTCAATCATTGAAAATACTAAAGCTTTTTCTTCCAGTTTTCTTTTTACCCAATTCATTTCATCTTCATAAGTATAGATTTTTCTTTTCGTAGAAATACTTTTTTGAATACTAACATCATTAACCATTTCTAGATAATCATTTATTAGATCAGGATTAAGCTCAATAAAATTAATATTATCAGATTGTAAGATTATTTTATAAGAATTTTGTAGATTATTCATTTTGATTTACCTCTTTATTACCTTTTGAATCCAGTCGTATATTAAGTTAGCAATTGTAGCTTCTGCTCCTTGATATGTATGACCTGTATTTTCTATTATATTATATTCAAAT
>CAMXBB010000043.1 GCA_947179265.1 uncultured Bacillota bacterium | reverse complement strand
GTATTAGGTTCTTTAGAATCATCAAAAGATATATATAAAGATCTAATTTCATTAATAAAAGCTTCGGATTTAAAAAATCAACCACTTGAGATTTTTAGTCCACTAGATACTATGAAGTTTACTGGTAATGATTATGAAAGATATGAAAGAGCAATGAATATTTTAAAAGATACAAATATAGTTATTGCTGAAATGAGTAGCGTTTCCACAGGGCAAGGAATGGAACTTCAAGAGGCAACCCACTTAAATATTCCAATATTAGTTATTGCTAGATCAGGAAGTAAAATATCTGGATTAGTTAAAGGCTGTACAAATGTTAAAGATATACTTTATTATGATGAAGACATTAATTCTATAAAGAATGAGATTTTGCAATTTATCGAAAATGAATTATAATATAATAGTATAAGGATGGTAAAAATGATAAGAGTAGTAGATAGTAAAATATCAGTTGATGATTTTAACTATTTAACAGATAAAGTCGGATGGGGTACTAGAGACGCTAACATTATAGAGGAAGCTTTAAATAATACTTTATATTCAGTAAGTGTCTACGATAATGATAAGATTGTTGGATATGGAAGACTAATTGGCGATAAAACAATATTCATTTATATTCAAGATATTATGGTTGTTCCTGAATATCAAGGGCAAAGGATTGGTACTCAAATTATGAATGCTTTGTTAAGAAAAATTGATGAATATAAAAAAATCAATCCTAATATAAGGACATATTTAGGAGCTTCTAAAGGTAAAGAAAAATTCTATGAGAAATTTGGATTTAAGACTAGAGCAAATGTCGATTTAGGAGAAGGAATGGTTTTATTTTAAATTGTATGTTAATATATGATTATTAAAGGAGATATTATAATGGCAGTTAAAATAACTTATTTTGTACATGGAACAACTACAGATAATCTAGAACACAAATCAACTGGATGGTTACCAGGAGATTTATCACAAAAAGGAATTGATCAAAGTGTTGCATTAAAAGAGCAAGTTGATATAAATCAATTTGATGTTGTATTTTGTTCTGATTTAAAAAGAGCAATCGATTCAGCAAAGTATACTTTCGAAGGAGTAAAAGAAATAATTCAAGATGAAAGATTAAGAGAATGCAATTATGGTGATTACAATGGAAAAGATAGTAGTTTAGCCAAATATGAAGAGCATATTTCAGAAAAATTTCCAAATGGGGAATGTATGTTAGATGTTGAACATAGAATAAAAGAATTCTGTCGATATCTTATAGAGAATTACAATGGTAAACATATAGCAATCGTTGCTCACAAAGCTCCTCAGCTAGCATTTCAAGTCTTGACTCAAGGAAAGACATGGGAAGAAGCTATCGATCAAGATTGGCGTAAAACAAAATCTTGGCAACCTGGTTGGGAATATTTAGTTAATGAATAAAATAAAAACTATGAAATAATTTCATAGTTTTTATTTTATGCTTAACTTTTCATATAATTGACTTCTATACATTTTTATGATAGAGTAGCAACCATATTAGATGTAATTTAGAAAGATTAAATTATCATCTGTTTAATTTCATAATAATGAAAAAACATATAGGAGGAAAATATTATGACAAGAGAAAATTTAAAAAATGAAATTGCTGCTCTTGAAGAAGAGCTTGCAAGTGCTGAGAAAAAATTTAATGACAGAGTAAATAAAAGTCAAATTGTATCATCTATGTTTAATCAATCTATGGATAGTTTATTATGCTTAGGTTCTACACCATGCGAATCAGCACAAAGGTTTTATGGAATTTATAGTGGACTATTTGATTTTGCAGAATCTTTCAAAGCTTCTCATCCAGAGGAAGGTAAAGCTGTAGTTAATGCTAATCTTATACAGTTTTGTATAGAGGATGAAGCAATTAAAGCTTATCTGACTAATCATCTTTATATCGCATCTCCAGAAAATATAGCTTTCTTTGCTCGTTCTGTTGTTGACGTACATAATACATTAGTAAGTTTAGGATTTAGTGATGTAATTACAACAAAAAAACTTCTTGAAGACAAAAAAGAGTACCTAGCTCTTTTAGAAGAAGGCATACCTGATGTAATGTTACCACCATTTGATGTTTTTGATGAGCAATTAGAAAGATTAGGAGAAGCAACTAAAATGATTGAAGATGCAACTAGAAGTCTAGTTAATAAAGGGGCAAGAAAACTAATCAAAATTGCCAAGTATGTTAAGGATAAAACTGATAAAAAATAAAAAATTATAATTAATAAAAAGTCGATTAGTATATGAGATTATTTTGTATACTTTAGTCGACTTTTTTCTTTTGATTATAAGGAATTTACAAATCTAAAAAATATGTTATAATAGAAAACATTTATAAGAAAGGGGAGTTTTTATGTTAAATCCTAGAGAAATTAAAGATAGTATTATGGAATTAGTTGTATCTAGTAGAGAAGTGCCATTTGTTGCTGGAAATGGTATTTTAACGAGTGTCAGAATTGGGTTTGATAAAACAAAGTTAGAAGCCAACAAGCAAAGAATTGCTACTATGTTACAAGAATTAGGTGTTGATGAATATCCTTTGATAAGTTTAAATAGTCTAACAAGATTAAAAAATGGTGAAGTATGGAATCAACTTCGAAGTTTGGAAGATTTTCAAGCGCTAGAATTTCTTTTAGCTTGTTCAGATGCATGTGGATTTATTCATAATAATGCTTGTACTATTCAAATGAATATTAATGAGTTAGGAGATTTAAATTCTCTTATTATTTCAGGAGCTGGAAGAACTTTTTTTGACAATGATGCCCAATGGTTAGAAGCTATAAGATCAGTAGTAGTCAATAATATGTATTTTCTAACAGATGGTATAAGAATAAAAAAAGCAGCTGCCAGTAGTCAAGAATTGCCTGAAACACCAGCTCGATTGATAAAGAATTAATTAATATTATTTTTAGGGAGGAATAATATGGGGGAGATAATAAATATTCAATTTTGTAAATCCAAAAATGAGATTATAAATAAACTAAGAGTAAATAGAGAAACTTTTTTCGAGTTAGATGAAAAGACTAAATATGATTATGCTCTAATAGGAGATATATTTAATGAATTTAGATATGATCTTGCATTTTTGGAACGAGTTTTAGATGATGTAACTCAAAATGTAAAAGAAGATTGGACTTTTGAGTTTAATATTCGTTATCTACGCTTACTTGAAGCTCAAAAACAATATAATGTAAGAGGGTATTTAGTAAAAGATCCAGTAGTACCTGCTGAATTAAAGATTAAGGTATTCGGAATGACTGTATCTGCTCAAGCTAATATTATGATGGGCAAATTAAAAAGAGCAATCGAAAATACGAATGCACAATCTATTGGAATGGGATTTATTGTAATCTTGGAGATGTTTAGTTATAGTGATGTCATAAAAGATTATTATGCAGAAGAGTTTGTTAGAAGTATTTTTCAAAATCCTAATATAGAAAGTTTTTTACATCAAACATATGAATCTTTTGAAGAGATTGAAAAGACTGGTCTTATGACATTTATAATAAATTATGTAGCAACAAGGGATGAATCATTAGCATATTATTTTATTAATCATGCTCATGTTTTAGGTGAGATTAATTATGTTTTAGAGTGTATAAAATCTAATTGGGAACTTTATATACGTTCTGAAGAGAGTGATATTTTTACAGCAATTAGTAATGATATATTTATGTATGTACATGAACAAAAAAATAATTCATTAGAGCCTAATATGAGTGTTGCAGTTGATAGAATATGGGAAGCTGCCTATTATGCTGCTTACGAACTTGGAAATCTTGAAACTTTTTATGAGCAAGTTGTAGGTCATGATCCTGTATATGTAAAGAGATTAGGAGCAAAATTTGAAAATCTAAACGTTGATAATGAAAGTCCAGAGTTTAAAATGCATTATAAATCAATAAGGGGTATTATTCAATCACACTTTAAGCAAATTACCGATTTAAGTTATCAGTTAAAGGTACAAAGAAAAGATGATACAAAGCATTAAGCTAAGTATCATCTTTTTTTACTATAAATATTTTGATGATTTTTCTTCATTAACTGTTTTTTCTTTTGGTTGACTATAATAATAGTAAGATAGTAAAGCTCTATCAAAATTGAAAGGAGTTCCATCTTCCATACCAGATTGCTTTAACATTCTTTGAACTGCTGAAAAAGAGTCTTCAAATTGTACTATCTCTATGTCATCAAAAGGTAAGATAGTTCCTAAAACACTTAAATCATCTAGTTCGCTCCAATCCCAATCACCACCATAATTTTTACAAAAGAAAGTAGTGTCTACTTGCTTTTTTGTAGCATCAAAATATTTTTGACTTGATAGGTACTCCCATAAAGTTTTTCCTTTTGATCTAACATAATCCATTTCTGGTATACCATCTAAGGATTTATAAAATATTCCACTTTTTAGTACATAGGAATTAGCAAGGTTTCTTATTGGAATAAATGCAACCATAGGATTGGTAGTGCACAATTTATCAAATATTATTTTTGCAGCTTCTCTGACAATTGACTTTTCTTCCTCAGTAAGATTTCTTTTGGCAATTTTAGATTCTACTATCCTCATGGCATATTGCGATTTTGTCTCTCCAACAACAGGTAAAATGGGATTTTCTTCATTTTTCTGTGATAGGGGACCATGCCATAATCTTTCAGGTGATTGCATTAGTGCATAATAAATCGAATTGTTCCCTGGTGATGTCACATAAAACTCAGGAATCGATTTTGCATATCTTGCAACATAATGAGATACACCAATATATTTTTCTAATATAGCAAAGTTCTCGGTTAGCTCAGCATCTTCTAGTTTAGCTCCAATTCCATTTTTCCTGTAGTGTTCCAACATATATCCGTTGAACGAATGAGTTAAATATCCATTTGTTATTACATTATCAAAATAGTTTGTAAAATCAGCTTTTGTTGGTAGATTCTTGGAATAATTTTGAAGTTCTTCTTCAATCTCTTCAATTGTTAGCATTTCATCATATCCAGTTGCGATATAAAATTCTATTGCTTTTCCCAATCCTGAGATGTTATTATCAGCATTTAAGTTATCATAAAATTGTTGAATTGTTATAATTCTTTTATCCATCTTACCACCTAAACTTATTATATCACTTATCAAAAAGACCAATCAAATGATTGGTTTAAATTTACAAATTTTTAATTATCTTTTTCTAATATTTCATATGGATTTTCAGAGCGATACTTTTTCATTTCTTCAATAGTCATTTCAAAAATATCTTTTGATTTATCCATGTGTAGTATACCATTTAAGTGGTCATATTCATGACAAAATACAGTAGCTTCAAATCCTTCTATTTTTTTATCCTTTTTATTACCTTGTAAATCATAATATGTTATTTCTATTTCATATGGTCGATCAACAATCGCAGTATAGAAAATATTTTTTCCATCTTTTCTATACATACAGCTTTCGCATCCTTCTAAGAATTTAGTATGTCCTTTTTTAGTAATAATAGTTGGATTGATATAAATAATACTTTCATCATATCCATCAGCATCATTATTATTCATGTCTTGTGATGAGTTTTTTATGTAAATGATTCTTTTGGGTATTCCAATTTGAACAGGAGCTAGAGCATAAACACAATGTTGATTACAATAATCCTTTAATTTTGTAATAGTATCCAAAACATCATCATTTTTAAAATCTACTTCTGTAGATATTTGTCTTAAATAATCTTCATCAAATTCAATAGTTTTTCTATCTATATTCACTATAGATCACCTCTTAACAGTATTTTATCATTATTAAAAAAATTAGTAAAAAATTTTCATTGCATAAAAAAATAATCATTCGATTAATTTTTTATAATAATATTAATCCAAAGAGAAAGTAGAGTAGATTTCTATATTTCTTTCTTCTTTTCTTTTGATTTTCTTTCTTTTTCTTCAAGTTCAAAGATATTTACAATTCTGTACTCTGAACCTATTTCTAGTCCCATCCCACTAACTGGATTAGTAATAGTGGTGATTTTATTAGCATTATTTAATCCGATTTCTACTATAGGTAAACTATCTTTATTTCCACCAAAATCTAGTAAGTCATTAATTCCATAAAATTTCATAAGATTTACGATAAATGAAGTAAACATTTTAGCTGAAAATGCTGTATCACGAGGATTTGCATTGCCTCTTCCAATAGTTAAAGGATAGCCCATTCCATAATATATTTGTCCGGTAGTAAAAAACACAGAACCACATTTAGAAGTAAATAGGAGTTGGAAAGTCCCACTTTGAGATACAATCATCTCAATACTTCCATCATCTTTTCTTACATTATATAAATTTTGCGATACCAATGTATCAAAAAAGTCACGTGCCTTTTGGCTAGGTTTTTCGCACATATATAATCCTGTTTTCTTATTTTGATTAAACCATTCTTCATTTTCATTTTCTAATATTTGTAAACCATTTTGATAATAGCCCATTGTCTTTCTTTGAATAGGATTATTGGTTGCTAGCTTCATTAAGTCAAAACAATCACATGCACTTAAAATTCCAAAGACTTGTCTTCTAAAATTTATATCACCACTTAAAAATGGATTATCTAAAACTCGTTTAATTCCATTTTCATCTAGTAGTTCAACTCTTAGATATTGTCTGTTTAAAATCTTTTTTAGTTCTAATTTCTGAATTACTGCTTGCATAAGTTCCTCCTTGTAAATATCATTATTTTGATTTTAGTTCTTTTAATTATTTAATATGTATAATTAATAATTGTTGTTATTCTAGCACATTGATACCTAAAATGGAAGTAAAATAATTTTACAGTGTAGAAATAATTGAACAATAATGCTATAATAAAGTCAAAATTTTATCAAGTAGCAAAAATACTGCAATTTTATTAGGAGGTTAGGGTATATGGAAATGATGCAATATAAACCATGGGAGAAGAAGGAAGTAGATTCGTTAATAAGTGAATCAAATAAGAAATTACCTATATTAGACATTCAATTGGGGGGAGCTTGTAATTTAAGATGTGCTTATTGTGATACTCCTAAATATGGTTTACCTTGTTCAGTAGATCTTCCAGCTATTGAAAAATTAATGAATGATGGAGACGTTAAGTGGGTATATGTCTGCGGTCTTGGTGAACCAACAGAGGAATCTAATATAAGACATTTAAAGCAAATATTAGCATGGTGTAAAGAAAAAAATATTGGATTATCCATGTTTAGTAACATTTTAAATTTGGATAGTGAGTTATTAGACTATATTGATAGTGGAGTGTTAAGTATTTTATTTAAGATAGATACTTTTGATAAATACAAGATGAATTATTTGTATGGTATAGATAAAGTAAGAGATTTATTTGACGAAGATCCTTGTGATATCATGTTGAGGAATTATCAAGCACTAAGAGAGGTTACTCACAATAGAGGTGGTGTTACTAATTTAGGAGCATCAATTGTTCCAACACGTGTAAATTACTCAGAATTATCCATTATAATTGATTTTTGTATGGAAGCGGGTATTTTCCCTTTAATCGGTCAATTAGAAGATGCTGGCTGTTGCTCTAAGATTTATAAAAGTCTCGAGGTAAAGCCAGAAGATTTAATAGCATATAGAAAATATATTTCTCGTACATATGGAATTGATTATGAAATGCCAACTTGTCCTGCAACTATTTCTGGAATACATATAACGAATACTAATAGAATTATATTAGATAAAAGAACTGGTTTATCTTGTCCTTGGTTTTGGTTGGATGAACCTTTATTAGAAATCATTGGAAATATTAAAGATATGAATTATAATGAGATTGTTAAGTATATTTTAGAATATAGACGAAAAAAATTACCTGAAGTTGTTGAAATGGAAAAACATGTTGAATTATATCCTTTTGGTGGATGTGGTGGAAATGCCAAAAAATTATTAAAAACATATATTGATATAAACGGAAAAGTAGCGTGAATTTATGGATAGAAATATAACTGATTCTAATAAAAGAAATGGTGTTAGAATAAACTATGATTTAATTGCAAAACAATATGCTGAAGACTTTGGAACTTATATTGAAGATTTAGATGCTTATGAAGAATTTGAAAAATATTTAGTAAAAGATGCTCAAATTCTGGATTTAGGAGCTGGAACAGGTAGAACTTATTCTTATTTTAATGCCAAAGGTTATCAGTATACGGGATTAGATTTCTCAAAAGAGATGAAAAGTAATGCATTTGAAATACATGGCGAATTTCCTTATGTTCTTGATGATATGGTTGACTTGAAAAAGCATTTTAAGGAGAAATCATTTGATGCTGTATTTGCAGTTTATTCTTTATTTCATTTACCTAATAATGATTTTAAAAATATATTTTCTGATATATATGATATTTTAAAACCTAATGGAATATTTCTTTTTACATATCAAGTAGGTCAAGGGGAAGAAATGGTTGACGAACCTTATTTGAAAGAAAATGGTAAAAAGGTTTTATATATGAATTATCAATCAAATGAGGATATTGAAAAAATCTTAAATTTATTTTCTTTTAAAGAACTATATCGTAAAGAAAAAATTGAAACTTCAGAAGCCGCAATTAATAATAATGAAGTTACTACAGTATTTGTATTAGTACAAAAAATATCTTAATTAATCAAATATTGAATAAAAAATGATACAATAATTAGGTATCATTTTTGTTTTTATATCAGCCGTAAAAAATTTATCAAAAAGAAATAATGACTTATTGTGTATATA
>CAMXBB010000042.1 GCA_947179265.1 uncultured Bacillota bacterium | reverse complement strand
ACTTAATCTAATACTAATATGCATGTTAGATAAGTATTTATTAGTATCATTAATTATACGACCTAATACTTCATATATTATATCTTTGTTTAAAGAATTAAAGGTTATTATCTCATCTATTCTATTGATCAACTCTGGACGGAATGTTGACTTTAATAGTTTCATTACTAATTCATCACGATTATCTTCATTATTTAAGATAATATCACTTCCTAAGTTAGAAGTCATAATGATTATTGTATTTTTAAAATCAATTAATCTTCCTTGACCATCAGTTATCCTTCCATCATCTAATATTTGAAGTAAAATATTAAAGATATCAGGATGAGCCTTTTCTATCTCATCAAATAATACGATCGAATATGGATTTCTTCTTACAGCTTCTGTTAATTCTCCACCTTGATCATATCCAACATATCCTGGAGGAGCGCCTAGCAATCTTGAAACATTAAATGCTTCCATATATTCTGAACAATCAATTCTGATGATATGTCTTTCATCATCAAATAATTCACTAGCTAAACTCTTAGCAACCTCTGTTTTACCAACACCAGTAGGTCCCATAAAGATAAATGAACCGATAGGTCTTGTTGGATCTTTTATTCCACTTCTTGCTCTAATAATAGCATTTCCAACTAATTCAATAGCTTCATCTTGCCCCTTTACTCTCTTTCTTAAATTATCCTTTAATGAAAGTAATTTTTCCTTTTCTCCACCAACTAACTTTTGAATCGGAATATTGGTCCACCTACTAACAATAGAAGCAATATCTTCATCAGTAACGGTATCAGATAAGATACTAGATTGCATATTTAATTTTAACTCACTTAATTCCATTTCTAATTTAGGTATTTCACTATGTTTTAATTTAGCGGCTTTCTCTAAATCATAAGAATCTTCAGCTTGAGTTAATTCAAATCTTAATTGTTCTAATCTACTCTTTTTAGCATTGATTTGTTCTTTTAAACTCTTCTCCTCTTCCCAAGTACTTCTTAACTTAGCTTCTCTTTCTTTTAATGAAGACATTTCCAAATTGATTTCTTCAACTCTTTTTTTACTTATCTCATCTTTTTCTTTTTTTATAGCTTCAAGTTCAATTTCCAAGGTCATTATCGTACGAGTTAAAGTATCAAGTTCTGTAGGTACTGAATTCATTTGCATCTTAATTGTAGCGCATGCTTCATCAACTAAATCTATAGCTTTATCTGGTAGGAATCTATCAGTTATATATCTATCGGAAAGATTTACAGCTGATACAAGAGCATTATCCTTAATAGATACACCATGATATATTTCAAATCTTTCCTTTAATCCACGAAGAATAGTTAAAGTATCAACAGTATTTGGTTCATGAACAATAATCTTTTGTAAACGTCTTTCTAATGCTCCATCACGTTCGATAAATTCACGATATTCATTTAAAGTTGTAGCACCAATAAGACGTAATTCTCCTCTTGCTAACATTGGTTTTAACATATTACCAACATTCATGGCATTATTAGATCCAGCCCCAACTATCATATGAATCTCATCGATAAACATGATAATATCTCCCTCAGATTTTTCAATCTCTTTTAATACAGCTTTAAATCTTTCTTCGAACTCACCTTGATATTTAGCTCCAGCAATCAAAGCCGATAAGTCAAGTTCCCATACTCTTTTATTCTTTAATGTATCTGGTATATCTCCTTTAATAATTCTTTGGGCTAGTCCTTCAACTATAGCAGTTTTACCAACACCTGGTTCACCTATAAGTACTGGATTATTTTTAGTCTTACGTGAAAGAATCCTAATCAAATTTCTTATCTCTTCATCTCGACCAATTACAGGATCAATTTTATTATCACGAGCAAGATTAGTAATATCTCTTCCATATTTTTCTAAGACATTTTTATTATCATCTTCATTATTAAACATAATAAACCTCCTAAAAAACTAGTGAATTTCACTAGTTTCTATTTAATCAATATCAATTACTCGTTTAGTTTCTCTCTCTTTTTCTTCTTTTGGTACTGAAATAATCAAAATACCATCTTTAAATTTAGCTTTTACATCATCAATATCGATATCTCCAACATAGAATTGACGTACTTCTTTAGAATATACTCTTTCACGACGAAGATATTTTTTATTATCATCATCTACATTAGATTTCTTTTCAGCAGATATTGTTAAATATCCATTATTTACTTCTAATTTTATATCTTCTTTTCTAAATCCAGGAACATCTGTAACTATTTTATATTTTCCATCTTCTTCATAAATATCACATTTCATTCCTTTTTCTTGTCTTGTATTTAAATCAAAATCATCAAATAAATTATCAAATAAAATTCTACTTGGTAACATAATTATCTTTTCCTTCTTTCTCTTTACAAGTTAATAATAACTCGATTATTAGCACTTGTCAATACAGAGTGCTAATATATTTATATTTTATGTACATTTCTTGTTTTTATAATGAAAAAAGATGTATTACTACATCTTTGGTCCAGAAGGAGCTTCATATCCTTCTTGTTGTTTCTTTAAATTCATTAATTCAATATATCTTTGTACATTAGGATCTTCCATAAGTTTAGCAAGCTCTTGATCAATATCTGGTTCTTGTTCTGGCATTTGTACTCCGACATTAATATTTTGTGAGTCTTCCAATTCATCAAGTAAATCTTTAACTTCTTCCGCCGTTTCTGTATTAGCTGGAGCCAATAAACTATTACTATATTCAATATTTTTATTAAATACTCCAGGCATTAATTCACTTATAAATTGCTTAGCTTCCTCTGGTGAACAAATTTTATCTTCACCTTTATGAGCATAATATTTAATATTTCCCGCTTCATCAACTCTTGATGCATAATGTACTCCACCAACAAAAATATTAATAGCACTATAATCTTGAGGAATCACACAACTCATATTATTAGTTCTCATTTCAAAATATGGACCAGAAATATTTTGATTAGCTACTATATAAAAGTTAGGATTGAAAAAGAATCCATCAACACCATCAATAGTTAAAAAGTTTTCTCCTTTAGCTTTTTGTTCTTGTCCTTCAACAGCGAAATAAATACCATCATCTTTTTCTGTCATCTTTAGCCCACAAGCAGCTATAATCTCTTCATATCTTTCTCTATTTTGAGGATTTAATTTAGTATTACCATTTTCATCTTTTATAAATGCACTATTTTCTTTTTCTTTTACTTCTGCTTCAGTATGCAAAGATGCATATGAAGGTATTTGCATAAATTCATTATGAATATAAGGAAAATTTTCTTCTAATTTAGACATTATAATTCCAATAACTCGGACATCGGTTTGCTCTTCGCCACAATAATAAAAGTGAGCATTATTATTTTCATCAAATTTAATGCGTGATTTTACAGGATTAACTTTATCCCCATAAGATATTCCTGGGCCTTCAATATTTACAACAGTTGACCCTTTAATAATACTAAATCTTCCAGGAGCCTTAATATTCAACTCAATAGACTTATCAGTTGCTACTAATACATTACTACTGAATCTATAAAGAGGAATAGATGTAGAAGTACTACGATCTATAATTTGTAAACCATCAAAGGTGTCATTTATTTTAAAACCAAATTTTTCTAATAATACTTGGTTATCTTTTAAATCTTTAATAGTTGCCGCTGGATTTACCAATGATATGGTATTTTTATTAGCTTGCACTGGAGGTGTTTGTACTTTAGGAGTTCTTGCTTGAGGAAGTTCTGCTTGAGCTTGTTTATCATTTTCTTCTTGCATCTTTAAATCCATATGATCATCAAATACACCAACATATGACTTCAACTCTGACTGCAATAATCCAGCATATTTTCCAAAAAGTTCTTCAACAGCAGTATTTACTTTAATCGGCACATAGTGTCTAATATCTGCTATTGCTTCCTCTAATCTTTGATCAAATATGAAATTATTTCTTGTAAGAAAATCTGTTAATCTACGAGAGAGATTATTAGCGAATTCAGTTATAATAGAACTAAATTCTTCAGGATTCAATCTTCTCTCCATTTCATTTCTTTCAAAATGCATAATCCTTTTTAATTTTTCAGGAGATCTTGAATTAGACAAATTTAGTAGTGTAGAATTAAGTGCTCTTAGATTATCGAATTTAGTATTATTATATCTCTTAAATCTACTAGTCAATACTGCAATAATCCAGCATATTTTCCAAAAAGTTCTTCAACAGCAGTATTTACTTTAATCGGCACATAGTGTCTAATATCTGCTATTGCTTCCTCTAATCTTTGATCAAATATGAAATTATTTCTTGTAAGAAAATCTGTTAATCTACGAGAGAGATTATTAGCGAATTCAGTTATAATAGAACTAAATTCTTCAGGATTCAATCTTCTCTCCATTTCATTTCTTTCAAAATGCATAATCCTTTTTAATTTTTCAGGAGATCTTGAATTAGACAAATTTAGTAGTGTAGAATTAAGTGCTCTTAGATTATCGAATTTAGTATTATTATATCTCTTAAATCTACTAGTCAATACTTCTACCAAGTTTTTATCGATAAACCTCTCAACTTGTTCTGGTCTAATAAAGCTTAATGTATCTGATATTACGTCATAGATTCCTTTTTTTATTCTAGTTTGATAAGTTTTTATTAGATCACCTACTTGAAAATCTAATTGACCTCTTTTTTGTTCACAAAGTAGATTCATTTCTCTAATAGTTTCTTCCATATGATCACCTACTATTATTATTATAGCAAATAATTATAGAAAAATAAAAGGGATAATGTCATTCAATCATTACCTTAACACTCCATAATTTCATTATACAAAAAAACATATAAATAATTTATATGTTTAGTCTTTTATATAGAATAATTTCCTCTAATATTACCATTTTCATCTACTTTAGAATACCCTACTGAATAATGTCTAATATTTCCAAAATGGTATCTTTCCTTAACACTTAATCCATCTTGATGTCCCAAATGATTATTTATAGCAATATCTATATCTTCTGGTGATGCTAACTCATTGCTTTCTTTATATCTCCACTCAATATCATATCCTTGCATGAATGCAGATAATTGATCAGCAGTTATTCTTTCAAATCCATTTCCAACATTAACATATAAAGTTCCATCATTAGCAATATAGATTACAATTGCTCTCCTTGCTTGAGTAAGAGGAACACTAATATCTTGTCTAGGTGGTTCTGCTGCAATGAATAAATTGGCATTATTTCTCATAATCTCTGATAACTGGACAGGAATTAAATCTAATTGTTCTTTATCTAGCATGCTGAATAATAAGTCATAATCTAATAGAGGTATCTTTTTAAAACATCCATCTTTTTTAACTAAAACAGTAGAACAATCACAAGCATATACTTCATCAAAATAATCTAATAAATATAGTTCAAAACCATCAATTCTATTTAAAGCTGTAGCATTAATAGAATGAACTCTTCCATCACATAATTGATTTCCTTGAATACTTGGATATTGCATTTGTAAATTCATATATATCACTTCCTAAAATAAACTCTTTAAATATATTATAAATCATTTTTACTAATTATAATAGGATTTTAATCATCCAAGCATTACCTTAACACTTCCACCACTTTTAACAAACTCTCCGGTTGATGGTGATTGATAGATAACTTTTTCTCCTGTTCCAGAATATTCGATTTTAAAATTAGGATATAAAGTATTTCTTGCTTCTTTTAAAGTCATACCAGTTACATCTGGTACTTCATAATATTTTATATCCCATAATTCATATACTCTTTCAAGTTCACTTTCACTCTCTTTAATTCCTAATATATCGATGCAACTATTTAAAACATTCTTAGCTATTGGCGCTGCTACTGTACCACCATATTGCACTACTCCTTTAGGATTATCAATGGCAACATAAACAATTACTTCTGGATCATTTGCTGGCATAAAACCAATAAAAGACAAAATATAGTTATTCTCCATATATGCTCCATCTTTAACCTTTTGAGCAGTACCAGTTTTTCCTCCAACACGATATTTATTGATATAAGCATTTCGCCCTGTACCTTGAGCTACTACACTTTCCAAGGCATATCTAACTAATGATGATGTTTCCTCACTAATTACTCGTCTTTTTAATGTTGGTTCAAAAACCTTAATAGTTTGATTGGTTTCACTTGATGAAATCGATTTTACGATATAAGGAGTATATAAATTACCACCATTGATAGCTGCTGATACTCCCATTACTTGTTGCATTGGAGTAACTGATACCCCCTGACCAAAAGCTGTCGTCGCTGTTTCTACTGGTCCCATTCTATCAACACTAAAAAGAATACCATTTTCTTCACCATATAAGTCGATTCCTGTTTCTTCTCCAAAGCCAAATTTTTTTACATACTCCATAAGACGCTCTTTACCAAGTCTTTGTCCCAATATTACAAATCCAGGGTTACAAGAATTTTGCACAACTTGTAAGAAGCTTTGAGCACCATGACCTCCTGCTTTCCAACATTTTATTCTAGCTCCATCGACTCTTATACTTCCACCATCATAATAATGATCCTCAAAAAGATTTACAACTTTTTCCTCTATAGAAGATGCTAAAGTTATTACCTTAAATGTACTTCCTGGTTCATAAGTATTAAATATTGGTAGATTACGATTTATTGTTTCTAAATCATATTTTGTATAATTATTGGAATCGAAATTAGGTCGACTAGCCATTCCTAATATCTCTCCAGTTTTAGGATCTGCTACAACTATTAACGCCTGTTCAGGATTATATTTCATCATAACATTATCTAATTCTCTTTCAACAGCAAGTTGGATATCTAAATCGATTGTTAAAGCTAAAGTCATTCCTGCCACACTAGCTTCATATACTGATGATCTATCAAGTCTCTTTCCCTTACCATCAGAAAAATATTTTATCGAACCATCGGCACCAGTTAAATATTCATCATAATATGCTTCAATTCCTGAAAGACCTTGATTATCAATTCCAACATATCCAAGTACATGAGAAAGTAATGTATCATATGGATAATATCTTTTAGATTCTTTTAAAAGATAAACCCCATCATAATTTAAGTTATTAATCTTATCTGCTATTTCATAACTTAATCTTCTACCCTCCGGATGTATTCTTTCAATACTAGTCTTTTTATTTAAATGAGCTAACATATCATCATAACTAACATTTAATATCTCAGAAATATCTTTTGCAACTTTCTCTTTATCAACAATTTGATTAGGTACTACTACTAATGAGGTCGTTGTAACATTATCTGCAAGTATTTTACCATTACGATCAACTATCTTACCTCTATCAGCTGTAATGGGTAGATTTCTACTCCACAATTCATTAGCTAATTCATTTAACTTATCATAACTTATAACTTGAATATAAAATATCCTAAATATAATAAGTGCAAATAATATTACTACAACAGCAAATATAAATAATACTCTATTTTTAAAATTATTCTGAAACATATTTTATTCACCAATACTATATATTCAAATAAAAAAAAAATAGTATGAAAAAAAGAGAGTTTTCTCTCTTTTCGAATTTTAATTACGTCTATTTTTATATATTATTATCCATTTACAACTAATCCTAGTCCTGCCATATCATCGTAGTATCCAACATATCTATCAGGATATCCGAATACACCACCCATACCACTAGCACTAAAATCAAATCCTAATGCAGTAAGTTGAGTAACTTCCTTTACAGCATGTTGATAAGACACTTGAACTCTACCTGTTGGCTTAACATGAGTTATTAAAGAAATGCTATTAATATTACCTGAGTTAGATAATTTAACAGCACCTGCTCTACCATTAGATGTACGTTTTTGAGCAACTAATGATCCTGTACTTCCATTCATATAAGTTGATACAGTTGCAATATCATCATAAAATGACGTATTTGTTAAGCGAGTACCAATTACATCATAACTTCTAGTACTTGGATTCTTCTTCCATTGTAAAGCAATTGCTAAAATACAATAATTATACCCATCCTTACAAGTTGTCGAAGCTGTTAATTTCTTGTAAGTTGTTTCATGATATAAAGTTTGCAATGTTGAAATTCCTGTATTATTATTTTCTTCTACAACATCATAATCTTCTAATACTTCAACTTTAGTATTAGAAGAGTCCATCATTGCAACTTCTAAATCATTATATGCTTTTATATCCATATTTAAAACTCCATAAAGACCTAAAGCATCTACTAATGTATCATATTGAAATTTTGTAAATGAAACATTGTTTTTGTTAGTGAAATAGATATTATCTAGTTCTTCAGCTTTAATATTTGGAATACATAAAAATAGACTTAAAATTAAAATTCCTTGTAATAATTTCTTCAAAACTATTCACACCTTTCTATGGTGAATTATAGTTATTTGTTACAGAAAACAAAAAGGGCTAACTAAGCCCTAATTCATTAATTAAAATGTCTTTTATATCATTGACAGCATTTATATGTTTACTACAATCATTTATAAGACAAGAACTAAATTCATAAGAATATATTATAATTTCATTCTTCATATAAATACTTATAGATTTATCCTTTTTAGAATAAGCATAGACTAACTCATCTTCATCCAAAAATTCTATAGATTCATCACTAACCTTATAAGTATACTTTTTATTATCAATTATAACTTCATTATCTTTTAAACTTCTAGCGTCTTCCTTAGCTTTAAAAGAATACATTTCTCTATCTCCAATAATAAATGTTTTGAAATCATTTGCATAAAATAATTCTTTATTCAGTTTTATAG
>CAMXBB010000041.1 GCA_947179265.1 uncultured Bacillota bacterium | reverse complement strand
ATATAATATGTTCATCATAATATATTGGTTTATTTCCCCCACCAATCATAATATTCCCATTACTCAATATTTGTGTCTCAAAATCAAATCCATAAGGTACAGTATAATAGTTATAAACTTTACCTAGATAATCCATCTCTACAAAAGCAAGATAACGATCTAAGGCTTTATATCCATCTAGATCATTTCCTTGTTCTGTACCAATAATGAAATGTCCATTTGCTAACCATTCGACATCCATTTTTAAAGTTTGTGTTAGATAAAATCTAAGATTTCCTTCTTTATCCCAACCAGTTAAACCAGATATCATACTTCCTTCTGTGAAATAGATTTCATCGTTTAATGATTCATGAGCAACCTCAACCTTAATTGGATGTTCAATATTAGATTTTGCTGTCGTAATACTATATTCTTTTACTTTTTCTCCAGATACTAACTTTATGACATTCTTTTTATTTTCATAAAGTCCATATATAGGAATAGTATGTTTCTTGCTCTTCTCCATTGTAGTAAACAATTTATTATTTATATAAACTTGAATTGCTGCTTCTTCTTCTGTTTGAAATATAATAATTGCTGATAATGGACTTATACCATAAGGATTTAATTCAACATAAGCATTATCAAAGGTATATTTAGTGCTCTTCTCTACAACTCTCAATCTTTTGTTGATATCTTCTTGTTTTTCAACAAAAGGTAAAATAGCTGATGTAACATCGCCATCTATTTTTTTAGTATCATCTATCTTATATTTGTTTTTAAAACCTATTAGAAGGATTACCCCTAAAGCAATAAATATTATAGAACTGATAATTATTATCTTTGTATTTCTTTCCACACTAACTACCTCTTTATCATATAATATATTTTACTTTATTTTAAATATAGTTTCAATAAAAAGGGATGAATTTTTACAATTCATCCTTTAGTTTTTTTAATAGATCAACTGCTGCTAAATATCTTTGAGAAAGTTTGTTCTTTTCTTCAATCGATAATTCAGCTACAGTTCTTTTATCAGGTAGTTCCAATATTTTATCAAATCCAAATCCATTTGCGCCGCGCATTTCATAAGTTATAGTTCCTTTTAGTACACCTTCACCAACAATGGTCTTTTCACCATCATAATATACAAGATTACATACAGCTTTGGCTTCTCTACTTCCATTCTTTTCATTAACCATCTCTATTAGTTTTTTATTACGATCCTCAGCAGTTGCATTCTCCCCTAGGAAGCGATGAGTCATTACTCCAGGGAAATCATCTAAACAAGTAATACATAATCCAGAATCATCCGCAATAACCGGCTCATGTACTAGCTCATATATCTCACGAGCTTTTTTTAAGGCATTACCATAGAATGTATCTTGATCCTCTTCAACATCAATATTGATTCCTGCTTCACTTAATGATTTTATTTCATAATCCTTTAAAATCTCTTTTATCTCTTTTATCTTACCTTCATTATTTGTTGCTAATATCATAATATCCTCCTAAATCCATGCATCATCTTCTAGTGGTTTATAAGTAAATAGATATGTTGGGCGATATCCACGATTATCTATTACACTCTCACTTCTAGTACAATACTTCATTATTCTTTTTCTAAAATTTGATTTATCGACACTTGTATCTTTTAATAATTCATATAGAGTTCTAACATCCTCAAGTGCAAATAATTTTGGCATAAACTTAAATATAATATCCGTAGTATCCAATCTACTTCTTATATATTTCATAGTTATTATTATTTCAAGGAGCATTTTACGATAACGAACATCAGAAATATCAATCTTATGAATATATTCATTACCTGCTCCTCTTCTTCTTTGAATTGTTTTATATTTTATTATTTCCTCGTCTAAAGTTATAATACTATTATCTTTAATGTTAATATTTTTTAAGACATAATTACTATCTACATGTTTTACATTTTCCATGTTCATAATACCAACATAGATAACATCACATCCATCAATTAAATACTCTTTATTAGCGATAGTATAAACTTGTTCAAAAGCAATATCTTTATAACCAACTATTCTTTTAAATTCATTGCTTAAGATATCTTTCATATCATCTTCACCATTATAAGGAATGGAAAACAAACTATTAGTATCTTTTCTAACCAAAACTTTAAGATTTAAAACATCATTTTTCCTGATATCAGTATTTGTATTATTTTCTAACACAAATAAACAACAAGTTAAATTTAATTTCATAACTTAATCACCTAAATTAATTATACCAATTATATAAAGAAAAGGTAATACTTTTAAGTAGTACCAATTCTCTTTATATATTTAATTCATTCAAACTATAATCTACTAAACGACCTCCATAATATACAACGTTGGATTTTCCATACTTTCCTTTCTTTCCATAGAAAGTTATTGGTACATCCTTATATTTCCATTCATAGCGATCATCGTACTCAACGATACCATCACCTAAGAACTTGTTATTATTCATAAAATCAACAATATACTTAGTATCCTCTTTAGTTAAAGCATTATCAATTATCCATTTAGAATATGGATTATCAATTCTTCCATCAAACGTATTAGTATTTAAAGTTTTTAAGCTTACGGTTTTGATATTTGGATATAAATCAATATATTCCTTTATCTCTTCTAAGCTTTTCTTTAAATCCCTATTCTTAAGCAATACATAGTTTAATCGGATATTGCATTTCTTAAAATTATCGGTCTTTATATAATCTCTTTTATAACCAAGTATTTTCATATCCTCTTTAGAATCAATTGCTACTCTTGTTATTTCGATTATGAAGTCATCTTTAACATAATTTAATTCTTCATCATCATAGAAGATATTACCTGATGATTGAATTCTTTTTTCATCAAATAGATTAATATTTCTAGTTGCATCTATTACTGCTTTAAAGTCATCATGACTCATGAGTGATGGTTCACCATTACCACTAAATATAAAATATTTAAATGTTATTCCTTTATCTTTAATATATTTTAATTGCTCCTCAAGCTTATTTAGTTTATTATCTACTATCGGCCATTTGGTAATCTTCGCTGTACAATATGGACAATTCTTATCACATTTAAATGAAGATGATATAAACTCAAATTCCTTATACTTCATAAAATATCTTACACTCCTTTATATCACTAATAACCTCTTCGATTCTTTTAAAACTTTTGACCTTAACCTTATTACTGCTCTTCAAAGCATTAAGGATTGCAAACCAATACTCACTTTTTATATCATGTTCTGATTCTTCCTCCTTATAATAGATAATTACTTCTTTGTCCATTGCAATTGCCCAATCAAGTTCAACTATTGTTCCAACAGAGAAATTATCATCAAATAGAGCAAAATAGATATCACTATTCTTAACTGATTTATACTCTGAATCTAATACAACGTTACAATCCGTTGAAGAGAAATCTCCATTGCTTGCTTGTTCACAGTAAAATGGTCCATTGTAGATAAATTTATTATCGATTACTAAATTATCACTTGCATAAGTTAATTTCTTTGATGAACCTAATATAATAGATCGATAATCATCTACTAACCTTTCTGACAACGATTTATCACTTCCACCTTTCTTATTAAATTTTCCAGCAAAATAGATACTTTTCATTATTACTCCTTATTCATTATTTTTTTCCATTCGATCATTGATTTTAGTGCCATAAATGTCCATACCACATTTAGTAAGAATAGATATATTGCTTGATCTGGTAAGATAAAATATTCAATAGCATAGAAAATATCATTAATAAACCAGATATACCATGTATCGATTCTTTTAACCATCATGTAATATGTAGCAACGAAACTAGATACAGTTGTGAAAGCATCTAATAATGGTAATGGATCATCAGTTTTACTTAAGATATTAAACATAACGAATGTTCCCAAAGCCATTATTAGTAAATAGATAATCTTCTCTTTAATAGAACATGCTTTAATTTCATTATCATCCTTTTTACCCCAGATAATAAAACCAATAACACCTAATACTAAATAGATTGCACTATTAGATACATCACCATATAACTTCATAGATAAAGAAAATAAAATCATCAATATCATCTGAATTATATAAGCTATCCAGTTACTACGTTTATTAAACATAACTAGCACACCTTGTATCAATCCCGCTATCGTTGCACCTATTTCTAACAAGTTTGTCATCTCTTTCCTCCTTACATAATGTATTTTATACTATATGTTATGACAAAGTCAATACATTTATAGTATACTTTACTATATGTTATAAATTTTATATAAAAAAAAGACACTTTTTTGTGTCTTTATATTATTTATTCAACTACATATGGATCATCTATAGTTCCATTTCCAACATTAAATGTAGCATTGCCTCTTATAGTTATAACTGGTCTTACACCTGAACTAGTATTTACATCTGCTACTACTAGATTTCCAGTAGCACTAATATAATAAGCTTGAACATTTTGAGTTGTTGCATTACTAGGAGTCATTGTCCAATAGTTTGTTGCAGTAACTCGTCCCATAAGATTTGCCTCAGCTTTGGTAATTAGTCCAATTGGATATTTTAGTTTACCATTACCATTTTTAGAATCTACGGAAAATCTATCATTATTATTTTCACAAGAAAGATTATCAGTAGCATTAAAACTCAAATCTCCATTTATGGCTCCAGTATCATTCCATCCAACTAAACGATCTACTTTTCGATCATTACAATATTCCGTATCCTCTAAATAGCTTGCATAAGATGATAAATTATCCTCATACCAAGTATCAATAACCGTTTTAATAGTTGAATCATCTTTATTGATATCAGTATTAGAATTGTGCCCAATCATATTTGCTAAGGCTTCATCAATATTTTGTTCACCGTCCAGTGAAATATAATAAGCCTTACTTTCATCACCTTTAAAAACAAAAGATACTGGTGAACATGATGAACTTGTTGAGAAACAAGTATAATGATATTGATCCAAATCTCCATTCCAAGAAGTATTTCCCCAAAATGCTACACCTTTAGTATCATTCAAGGTATATTGACCATTATACGACACGGTTTTACCATATTTATTTTGATTTATAATACCCCAAAATCCTGATCCTGGATTATTTTCGGTCTTCATATTATATACTTTTGCATTATCATACATATATCCAACATAATTAAGAGCGTCAGAATTATTATTAAAAGCACTACTACCTATAGTAATATTGGAAGTATCGCATGATCCATTACTATATACTCCGTTATATAATAATCTAATTCCACCATCATCGGTAGTCCTGATGATCTTCCAACAATAACCGCCGAAAGCAACATTATTATTAGTAACTGCCCCACGATAATATCTTATTGGATGTTCATTACTTTCAGTACCTGCCATCATATAGTATCCAGCTTTAGCAGATAAAAGCGCATTAGAAAAGTCTAAACTACTATCGCTCAACCAAGCTACCTCTTCTCCATTAATTAGATTATCAATTATCGCATCTGAAAGAAGTCTTGCTGGCATTTCTTCAAAAGTCATTTCAAATCCTAAAGGAATACTTACTTCTTTTGCTATTGAATTAGGTCCAATAATATCAATGATATTTTCTGCATCATTAAAAGACACTCGTACCTTTATTCTTTTTCTAGTTAGTCCATAAAAGACATCATCCTTTTTTACCTTTCTGCCATTAAGATATGTTATATCATAAACCACATACTTCTTATAGGTATCCGGAATCTCAGGAACAACATATTCACTAAGTACAGCATTAGAACTAGAATCATTTACAACATCTACTTCAAATTCATAATAATCATTTGGTTTTGACAAAACAACACCAAAACTCAAAGACAATTTATTATCTTCATCTATAGTGGCTGGTGTAGAAGTCGTTATACTTCCACTACTTACAATTAAATCATCAAAATAAATATTTAATTTACCAGATACATTTGCTACTCCATTAAAACCATAAGATGATTTTATTAAAGCATATCCAACAGATAATACTACAAGTAATAAAACGATTATATAGTATTTTTTTAATTTAAAAGTATTTCTATGCTTTAATGTATTTTGAGTCATTCTAATGCCTCCTTTCGTAATTAATTAGCTTGTCTTATTGATAAATCACAATTGAAATTTACTTCTCTATTCTCATTAGCATAGTTCTTTCCAATAACATCTGCCAAGTTAACATCTGGTGAATCTACAAAACTTACTCTCATCTTCACTCTCTTAGAAGAATTAGCAGGTATAATATCTCCAGCAGAGATATTACTTCCCAATAAATCAGTAAAAGTATAATTATAATACTTAGCAAATTTATCAGGAGTAATGTTTAGATTCAAACTATAAATAACCGAATCGATATCTCCATCATTAACAATATCTACTTCAAATTCATAAAATGAATCTAACTTTTTCAAATCTATTTTAAAGTTTATACCTATCTTATCTGAAGAACTATTTATAACTGGTTCTACTAAAGTATCACTACTAGAAGCTTGACTGATATTATCAAAATAAACATTCCAACTTTGTTTAAAACCTAATGTCCCTTCGATATTAATACTTGTTCTGATAAGAGCATATCCTATAATAATAAATAGAAATAATATTACAATATGAATTTTAGGATTAATCTTTATACCACGATATTTTAGTCTTTTGTATTTTTCCATATTATACACCTCTTATCTATCTACAGCATCTGCTGTGGCTTGGACATAGGGAATCTTAAAAGTTATAGTATAAGTACTTAATGGAATATTAGTTTCCTTAAAACCTTCTTTAAAACTATATCTAACCTTTAACCTTTTTCTTGCACCAGATCTTAAAGCATCATTATTTAATACTTCTCTTCCATCACTATAGTGTAAGGTATAATTTATATAATCTTTTAAAGCATCTGGTATTGGATCAAAATTAATAGTAGATACCATTGCATCATATTCTCCATCATTAACTACATCTACTTCAAATTCATAATAATCTAGTTTAGTTTCTAATGTTAAATTAAAATTAATAGTATCTTTCATAGTATTTATTGTTGGAGTTGTATCACTCATCATATTATGAACTTTGGAAATATTATCAAAATAGATATTCCAAGCACCATCTTCTATATTAGCAACACCTGTAATACTCAATGAGGATTGAACATAAGCAAATCCAACACTCATTACAAAAATCATAGCAAAAAGATAGTATAATATTTTAAAATTAACTTTTTTTCTATTCTTAAGTTTTAAAATCTTCACTTAGATCAATCCTTTCTATTTTAATTTATTACATAAGGCTTTGATGCACTACCATCACCACTACTAGCAGTTATTCCACTTTTTAAAGATATTGCTGGACGTACACCACGAGCACTATAAATTGCCCCATAATATAAAGTATTATCGTCATCAATAAAATATTGGTAAGGAAGAATATTCGCTTGTTGTGGAGTCATCAGCCAATATTCTTGACCAGAATATAAATACGATTTATATGTGGAAGATGTATTACTTCCAGCTAATATTGATTCATTCATTGTGATTAGACCAACAGGATATTTAAGTTTCCCATTTCCATTAGTTTCACTAACAGTAAATCTGTCATATACATTCTCACATGTAAGAATTGGAGAATAATTAGAATACATCTTGTATTGCCAAGCATAGCCACTCTTAGATATATCTAATCCTTTTAAATCTTTAAGAGTTCTCTCATTACACCATATAGTATCTTCCAAATAATCTGCCCAATTCGATAGACCTTCCTCAGTTTCAAATAAATTGCTATCTATGAAATTTTTTATTAAAGAGTCATTCTCATTTCGTGAATTATCATTAGCAAACATAGCATTATACACATCAGTAACTCCATTTTCCAAAGTAAAATAATAGAAATTTGCAGAAGTTGTAGATGTATCTCCAGGTTGATAATATACTTTTACACAACTGCTTGAATCGTCCAAACATGTATAATGATATGTTCCAACTGCACGTTTATTCTTAACAAAATCAGAAGACGATAATGTCACAGTTTCACCTGATAAATTGTATTTAGTTCCATCCCAGGATATTTCTTTGCTAAATGTATATATTTCATCTGGTAAATAATCATAGTATTGGGTATATGTATAGGCAACGACTTCCATATTTTCGCATGTTGTTTCTGAACTCTTGGGGCAAATATAGTATCCTACAATATCCCTCGTATTTTTATACCAATCTACTCGTTTGATTTCTATAGGATCAACTAATGAATACGTATTGTCATCATTTTTTTTAATACTTGATGACATATATATACTTGCATTTTGTTCCTCTAAAGTTCTTCCAGAAACTAAAGGAAGTAGATAAGAATATATATAATTACTTCCATTTAAAGTCGAGCTTATAACGTAATATAATGTAGAACAACTTGATGAGCTTGTTGAATCACAAGTATAATATCCAGAAATTTTATCATATATATCTATCAGATCTCCCATTTTACGAGCATCAGTAAGTACATACTTCCCATTTTCATACGTATATGACTTCGAATAATAATAATTAAAAGAAGTCATGCTCTTGCTATGTTTTTCCAATGAAGCAATATTATTTGGATCAAACATTTCATATCTAGGTTCCGAAGTTGTAGTTGTTTCACCTTTTGACGTAGTTGATTCTATAAGCTTCGGAGGAGTTACATCAACATATTTCATTTGAGTTTCAGTTCCATCATATACATATCTCAATGACGAACAAGTAGTTGATGAAGAAGAAAGGCATGTATAAAAGCCATTTTTTAGTTTTTCCCATGCAGTTGACCATTGTCCATATTTTTGAGCATCGCTTCCTAAAGAGAATGTTCCATTTTCGTACGTGTATGAATTAGAATAATAATAATTATAATCATAAGAAGTAATAT
>CAMXBB010000040.1 GCA_947179265.1 uncultured Bacillota bacterium | reverse complement strand
AATATAATGTTAATAACAAGAGCGGAAAACTCTTGAAAAATTAAAGATTATGTTATTAATAAAATGTAAAAAAGAAAGAGGAGAGAAATATGAAACATAATAACAATTCTGAGTATAGAGAATACTTAAGACAAATTAGAAAGATGAATCCTGAGCAAAGAAAGGTATTTGAAGAGTTACTAAACGATGTAAGAAATATTGCTGATGTAGCAAAAGAAAAGAATGTAACAGCTAAGCAATTTACAAAAGCTTTATTTATCGTAGATATGAATAATGGATTTGTAAATTTTGGAGCAATGGCTAATCCAGAATACAATAAATTAGTTCCAGAACAATTAAAGTTAATTGAAAAGTTCAGAAGAGAAGAACAATTAGTAAACTTTATTCTAGAGGGACATATTGAGGAAGCAGTTGAGTTCTTACTTTATCCTAGTCACTGTGTATTAGAAACAGAAGAAGCTGAATTGATACCACAATTTAAACCAGAGGAAGATAAAGAAAATACTAATATCTATTATAAAAATTCAATTAATGGTGGTTTAAATTTAGATCTTCAAATCGATTTAGAAGACTTGAAGGATTTAAAAGAAATCGTTATTGCAGGTGTATGTACTGATCTATGTGTACTAGATTTTGCAAGAACATTAGCTAGATTTATGGATGATATAAATCATAAAGTAAAGATATTCTTAGTAGCTAGCGCTTGTGATACATTCAGTGCACCAGGACGTGATAAAGAAGCTGAAATAGCTGCTGCTTATCATATAATGGAAGCTGCAGGAATCGAAATAGTAGAAAATTTCGAAGTCTTAGAAGAAAGGGAAAAAGAATTAAAACTTGTTGCGTAATATTTTTTTACAAACTTGTTATTAATAAAGTATAAATAAGAAAGAGGAGAAAATTATGAAAATAGAAAACGGATATGAAAGATTACCAAGAAATTATTCACTTTTAACAGATACATATGAACACAAGATGGGTCAAGGATACTTGATGAATGGAAAGAAGGATCAATTAGCAGGATTTGATATCTTCTTTAGAAAGGTTCCAAATGGTGGTGGATATGCTATCATGGCTGGAGTAGATAAGATTATTTCTTATATTGAAAATTTACATTTTGGAGAAAGAGAGCTTGCTTATTTTAAAAGATCAGGTTATAGCGATGAATATATTGAATACTTACGTAATTTTAAATTTACAGGAACAATTAAAGCTATACCAGATGGAACACCAGTATTCCCTAATGAACCATTAGTTACTGTAGTAGCACCTGTTATTCAAGCACAAATACTTGAAACAGCATTACTTGCTTTAGTTAATGGAGCTATGGAACATGCTACTGGAGCTAGAAGAATTATTGAAGCTACACCAAAAGGTGTTGGAGTTATGGAATTCGGTTCTCGTCGTGCTGATGGTACTGAAGCTGCTATCGATGCATCATTATATGGTATGATGGCTGGATGTATTGGTACAAGTAATGACTTAGCTGCTGATATGGTAGGAAAAATTGGTATTGGTACTATGGCTCACAGTTGGATTGAAAGTTATCCTGATGAATTAACAGCATTCATGGCTTTTGCTAAAGAATATCCAAACAATGCCATTTTACTAGTAGATACATTTGATACATTAAAGAGTGGAATTCCAAATGCTATCAAGACATTCAATTGGATGAAAGAAAATGGCTTACCACTAGATCATATCGGAATTCGTATCGATTCAGGAGATTTAGCTTATCTATCTAAAGAGGCTCGTAAAATGTTTATTGAAGCAGGATTCCCACAAGCAAAGATTTGCTTAAGTAATGGTTTAACTGCTCAAACTATCGAATCATTAGTAGCTCAAGGTGCTGAATTTGATTCATTAGGAGTTGGAGATAATATCTCTAAACCAGAAGGAAGAATGGGTTGTGTTTATAAAGAAATCGCTTTAAATGAAGATGGTGAGTGGATTCCTAAGATTAAATTAAGTGAAGATGCAATCAAGATTGTTAACCCAGATATAAAAACTCTATATCGTGCTTATGATAATGAAACTGGTTATGCTGTTGCAGATATCATGACTCGTGAGGGTGAAGAGATTAAAACTGATGATTTAATCATCGTAAGTCCAACTGATTATTTAAAGAAAAAGAGATTAACTGATTTCACAATAGTGCCATTACAACAAACTATCTTCGAAGCTGGTGAACTAGTATTTGATGATCCAGACTTAGATACTACTAAAGCTTATTGTGAAGCTCAAATGGCTACTATTTATCCAGAAGTAAAAAGAACTACTATGCCTCATCAATATCATGTTTCAGGAACAGAAGAATATGTTAACTTTAAAAATGATATGATTGAAGAAAAACGTAGATTAGTTCTAAAGTAAGAGTGATATTATGAGTAGAAGAAAGTTAATTGAAGAATTAGAAAAATTAAAAGAAGAATTTAAAATATTGGATATGAAGGAAATTCCTAAAGGTAAAAGGAGTTTCCTTACTACTCCAAAATATCAAGTAATTTTAAACAATGGAAAGATTGTTGAAAGAGAACATTTACTTAAGAATGGTAGAGATGGAAGTGCTGTAATAATACTTCCATTAACTGAAGATAAAAAATCAATAGTAATCGTTCAACCAAGAGTATTTACAGAAACAGGAATAGGTGTTGAAATACCTGCTGGATATATCGACGAAGGAGAAACTCCAGAAGAAGCAGCTAGAAGAGAATTAAGAGAAGAAACAGGGTATGTTGCAAGAGAATTAATTCCTTTAAAATCATTCTATCAAGATCAAGGAATAAGTGGAGCTTATAATCATGCATTCTTAGCATTAGGTTGCAAAAAGGAACATGAACAAGATTTAGATAGAGATGAATATATAAAATTCTTAGAATGTACATTTAATGATTTAATTTGGCTTGTTAATAATGGATTTATTAATGATGCTAATGGTATAATAACTATAGAACAAGCAAGAAAGGTCATGAAGAGGTGAAATGATGAATAAAAGATTTGGATTTGTTCGTGTTGGAGCTGTAGTTCCAGAGATAAAAGTAAGTGATGTAGCATTTAATGTTTCTAAACATAAAGATGCTATGTTAGATGCTAATGCGAAAGGAATAGAAATAACTTTATTTCCAGAGTTAAGTTTAACAGGTTATACATGTGCTGATCTATTCCTAAATGAACACTTACTTAATAGAGCGCTAGAAGGACTAAAAGAGTTACGAGATTACACTAAGAAGGTTAAGGGAGTATTTATCGTAGGTGTTCCGATAAGACGCGATAATCAATTATTTAACTGTGGAGCAGTACTAGAAAATGGTAAGATTTTAGGATTAGTACCAAAGACTTATATTCCTAATTATGGTGAATTCTACGAGAAGAGATGGTTTAGTGAAGATAATCGTCGTATAAGTGAAACGATTGAAATTGATGGTGATATTATTCCATTTAAAACTAATATCTTATTCCAAGAAAAAGGTGATGATAGACGTACTTTTGGAATTGAAATATGTGAGGATTTATGGTGTACTTATCCACCAAGCAACGAACTTACAATTCATGGAGCTAAGATGATTTTTAATCTATCAGCATCTAATGAAATAATTGGAAAAGATTCATATCGTAAGAGTTTGGTAAAAAGTCAATCAGAAAAGACTATTAGTGCTTATATCTATGCTTCTAGTGGTATCAATGAATCAACTACTGATTTAGTATTCTCAGGAGCATCATTTATCTTTGAAAATGGTAAATGTTTAGCTAAGAATGATCGTTTTGATTTTAATACTAATATTATCTATAATGACGTTGATTTAGCAAGATTAGAAAGCACTCGTTATAAAGATATCTCTTATATGGGAGTTATTAAAGATAAAGATAAGAAATATGACGTAATATATTTTGATGGATATGAACCAGAAAATGAATTAGTTAGGGAATATGAAGAGTATCCATTCGTACCAACATCAGCTTTAGATCGAGCAAACAGATGTGAAGAGATATTAAATATTCAAGCTTATGCTTTAGCAAAGAGACTAAAAGCTACTGGTATTAAAAGATGTGTTATTGGAATATCTGGTGGACTTGATTCAACATTAGCTTTCCTAGTTATTATAAAAGCTTATAAAATATTAGGTTTAGATTATAAAGATATCTATGGTATAACAATGCCAGGATTTGGAACAACTAATAGAACTTATAATAATGCTTGTGAATTTGTTAAGCTTTATGGCGCAACATTAAAAGAGGTTAATATTAAAGAATCTTGTTTACAACATTTCAAAGACATTGACCATGATAAAGATGTTTTAGATGTTACTTATGAAAATGTTCAAGCAAGAGAAAGAACTCAAGTATTGATGGATTATGCTAACAAAGTTGGTGGATTAGTAATCGGTACAGGAGACTTATCAGAACTTGCATTAGGATGGTGTACTTATAATGGAGACCATATGAGTATGTATGCTGTTAATGTTTCAATTCCAAAGACATTAGTAAGATTCTTAGTCAAGTACTATGCGGATACTGAAGAGGATGAAAAGAGAAAGAATATCATTTTAGACATCTTAGATACTCCAGTATCTCCAGAACTTTTACCTCCAAGTGAGTCAGGAGAAATACTACAAGTAACTGAAGATACAATCGGACCTTACGTATTACACGATTTCTTCCTTTATCATTTTTTAAGATATGGAGCTGATCCAGTTAAAATATATTATCTTGCTTGTGAAACTTTTAAAGATACTAAAAAAGAAGATATTAAGAAATGGTTAATGGTATTTGTTCGTAGATTCTTCTCACAACAATTCAAACGTAGTTGTTTACCAGATGGACCTAAGGTAGGAACAATTTCAGTATCTCCTAGGGGAGATTTAAGAATGCCAAGTGATGCATCAGTTAGTGATTGGATTAAAGAATTAGAGGAATTATAAAATATAGAATAAGATAAATAACTAATATACAGGAACACTGTATATTAGTATTTACCTTGTGATATTAATAAAATGTTAATAATATAGGAGGGTTAAATTATGAAAAAAGTAAAAAACAAATTTGGAGAAGGAACCATTTATGAAAAAGAAGATTTAGGAAGAAAAATCTATGCTACCTCAGCAGCTTGTATGTCTGTTTGGAGTGATATGTTATCATACGCTAATAAGTATCCAGAATACTTTGTTGATGATCCAAGTAAAGCTGATTCGATAGTTGTTCTTTCTTGCCAAGTTACCGATTTAGCAGTTTTAAATGATTTGAAAGTAGCTGCAAGATTACATGAACTTACTGGTAAGTACATTTATATTGGAGGATGTTTAGCACAAAGAATGGATATCCCTTTACCTGAATTTACGCGTAGATTAGACGTTGTTCGTGAAATTGGAATTGAACTAGAAGATACATCTTTAGTTCATTATGAACCACCATTTTGGGTTCCTGACTTTAAGGAAGAAGATAATAATTTAAAAGATGGACATTTATTTAGAAATTATTATCCATTAAAGTTAGGAGCTGGATGTCATGGTAAATGTAAATATTGTACGATTAGACATACAAGAGGGGAAGTTTATGAAACAATACCAAAAGATCAAATAGAAGAATTCTTAAATCATGAGCATGTTGTTTTAACAAGTGATAGTCCGACAGTAAAGCAAATAAAAGAATGGGCAGTAATAGCTAAAGAGACTAATAAAGAGATATCTATTAGAAATATTGAACCGCAAAATCTAATACAATGTGAAGAAGAGTTAATTGAACTTGCTAAATTAGGACTTTTAGATATCGTTCACTGCCCAGTACAAAGTTTTGATGAAAAAGTACTCAGAGCAATGAATAGAAATGTTGATGCAACATATAAAGCAATTGATTTATTACTTAGATTGCGTAATTTAGGAGTTATCACAGCTACTAATATTATTATTGATTATGTTGTTAATGGTGAAGTAATCGAGAATCATGATCGTGAACAATTAAATAAATATTTTGATTATTATTCTTGGAATCCCTATTTTGATGGAAATTATGATATAATAAAAGCAGAAGAAAGATATAATAAATATATTCTTAAGAAGTAGAAGAGTTATAGGAGGGTTTATGAAAGATAATTTAGGTTTAATAGTTTTAGCAAATGCAGATATTTTAGGTGGACGTGTTCAAGTTCATTTAAACAATATAAGAAAAAATAGTAAAGATTATAGAATAGCAATTGAAAATTCAAGATTCGCAAATGGTGAAGGTAAGATAAAACTTTTAGAATCGGTAAGGGGAAAGGATCTTTATATAATTAGTGATGTTGGAAACTACAGTACTGAGTATTCTTTACATGGAAAAATGCGTAGTATGGGACCAGATGAACATTTTAGTGATATCAAAAGGGTAATTGCAGCAACTTCAAGCCATGCTAAGAGCATATCACTTATAATGCCCCTTTTATATCAGTCAAGACAACATAAGAGAAAGGGTAGAGAATCACTTGATTGTGCCTTAGCATTACAAGAATTACAATACTTAGGTGTTAAAAACTTAGTAACATTTGATGCTCATGACCCAAGTATTGATAATGCTGTACCTAGAATGGATTTTCAAAACTTTTATCCAACCGATATCATATTGAATACGATGCTTCAAAATGAAGGCGATGATATGGATAACTTTATGGTTATTTCTCCAGATATGGGAGCATTAGAGCGAGCAAGATACTATGCTGATATGATTGGTTCTGATCTTGGATTTTTCTATAAGAGAAGGGATTTATCTAGGGTAGTAGATGGTAAAAATCCAATTATTGAACATACCTATCTAGGAGGAGATTTACATGGTAAAAATGTTGCTATCGTTGATGATATGATAGCATCAGGTGGATCAATTATTGATGTTGCTCATGAGGCTAAAAAGCGTGGTGCTAATAAAGTTTATTTAGTTGCAACATTCTCCTTATTTACCGAAGGTGTTGGAGTTATTAAGGATGCTTATAGAAATGGATATTTTGATAAGCTTTATACAACTAATCTATCATACATACCAAAAGAAGTAAAAATAGAACCATGGTATAATGAAGTGGATTGTTCACTAAAAATTGCTAGAATTATTGATTCTTTAAATAGAGATGAATCTTTACAACCATTACATGACGAAGGAAAACAAGCTATAAAGAGGTTACATTTATAAAATGCGTATCGGAATATTTGGAGGAAGCTTTAATCCTCCCCATAATATGCATAAGGATATAGCTAAGTTTATTCTTGATAACAACTTTGTAGATAAAGTTATATTCGTTCCAACTGGAAGTAAGTATAAATATAAAAACAACTTACTACCAGATAATATTCGTTATGATATGGTTAAACTTATAACTGATAAGTATGAAAATATGGATGTGTCTGATTATGAACTTAAAGATCATGTAATATATACATGTGATACCCTAAATTATTTTAAAACTGAGTACCCAAATGATGAAATATATTTTATATGCGGAACTGATAATCTAAGTTATATCGATGCTTGGAAGAATGGCATATATTTATTGGAAAACTATAAATTTCTAATCATTAGAAGAGAAACTGATGATTATGATGAACTTGTTAAAAAATATGATAAATATAAGGATAATTTTATATGTGTAGATGGTTTAGATATGAATAATTTATCATATAATACTGTAAGAGGAAATATAAATGATCAAAAGACGAAAGATTATTTAGATAAAGATGTTTATGAATATATTGTTAATAATAATCTGTATGAGGAGTAATTATGGAAAAATATAAGAATATTGTTGAACGTTTACAAGAGTTGAATAAAACGATTGCTACTATGGAATCATGTACAGGAGGATCTGTTGCAAGTGAGATAACTAATCATCCGGGCGCAAGCTTAGTATTGCGCTTTTCAGCTGTTACCTATTCTAATGAATATAAGATCAAGATGGGTGTAAGTAGTGAAATCATTGATAAATATTCAGTTTATAGTATGGAAACAGCTATTGAGATGGCTAAGAATATATCTAAATTTGCTGATTCTGATTACGGTGTTGGTATTACAGGAAAAATAAATAATCCAGATCCAGCTAATAATTTTGGAGCCAATGATAAAATTTTTGTTGCCATTTATGATAGAAATAATGATACAATATATAATATAGATATTGATGCAATATCAAGTGTTGAAAGAATTAAAAATAAAGAACATGTAATATCTATAATTGGTGATAAACTATTAGATATATTATCTTAAGGAGGTATATAGATGGAATATAAAAGCGAAGAAGAGTTTTTGAAAGCTTATGACCCTTCAAAATTTGAGCGTTTATCAGTTACAGCAGATATATTAATTTTAAGTGTATCTAGTGAAGAAAGTGATAATTATCGTAAGACTGATAAGAAACGCATGTCAGTATTACTAGTTAAAAGAAGAGATTATCCTTTTAAAGATATGTGGTGTTTACCTGGAGGATTCGTTGGATATAATGAAGATTTGGAAGAAGCTCCTAAAAGAATCTTAAAACAAGAGACAAATCTTAAAAATATCTATTTAGAGCAATTATATACTTTTGGAGATGTTAATAGAGATCCAAGAATGCGTATCATATCAACATCATATATGGCTTTGATAGATAAAAGCTTATTAAATGAATCTTTAAGTGAAGATGCTAGTTGGTTTGATGTTACTCTTATGGAAGAGGGAAATATGGTCGATATGGTATTCGATAATGGAGAGGTAACATTCAGTGTAAAGATTGAAAAGCACCTAAGAGAGAAGACAACTGATCGTTATCAATTCATAGTTAAGAAAAATGACCATTTAGCATTTGATCATCCAAGAGTTATTCTTTCTGGATTAGAACGTTTAAGAAATAAGATTAATTATACCGATATTGTATTCAATATGATGCCAGAATATTTTACTTTAGGTGAATTACAACAAGTATATGAAGTAATCTTAAATAAGAAACTTTTAGATCCAGCATTTAGAAGAATTATCGAACCCAAGGTAGAAAAGACTGATAAGATGCGTACTGGTGGGGGACATCGTCCATCTGTATTATTTAGATATAAAGATAAAGATTAGAGAAAATTCTAATCTTTTTGGTACTATAAAAGTGTAATAATT
>CAMXBB010000039.1 GCA_947179265.1 uncultured Bacillota bacterium | reverse complement strand
ACCTTATTTAAAAAATGTTAGTGGTTTTGAAGTAGATAATAAAGAAAAAAACATAGAAGAAAGTGAGGATAATTAAATATGGAAGAATCATTTATAAGAAAAGTTGGTGATCTAACAACAATAGATTTAATTAATCATTTAGTAATCCTAAATGATAAAGCACCAGATGATGTAGCAATTTATGATTTAGAAGAAGAACTTATAAATGTAACTTTAACTAAATCAGAAGTATTATATATATTTTCTATTCCTAAAGAAAGTAAATTTAGTTATTTAAAACCAAGAAAAGGGATTAGAATAAAATTAAATGCAAATTGGATCATTATAAAGGAATATCAAAAGGAAATAGCTATCAGACCAGAAATGTTTGATAAAATAGGGGAATACATTATAACCGAATATCAAGAGAAAGGAGCAAACTAAGATGAAAGAACCATACATAAAAAAAGTTGATGATATAACAATAATAGATTTAGATGATTATTTGGTAATTATAAATGAAAAAGAACAAGATAAAGTGAAAATTTATTCTTTAGAAAAACAACTTACCAATGTAACAAAAACTAAATCTGAAATATTTGAAAAAATAATTAAATGCTTAGAAAACGAGGAGAAAGATAATGGAAAATAATAATACTATCATTAATTCTGTGAGTATAGATAATATACTCGCAGAATTAAGTGTTCCTTATAATGATACTGAGGTGCTTACGACTAGCTCTAAAGAGCTGGTGCTAGTGGACCAGTTTTTCGATAATATAACCTGTTCTAATAAAGAAATAGAAACATTGCTGTATGAAGTAATAGGATACTCTCTATGCAAGACTGCTAAGCTGAGAAAAGCCTTTATCTTTAAAGGCAAAGGGGCGAATGGAAAATCTAAAATTCTCAGAATTTGTGAGAATTTACTGGGAACAAAACAATGCTCTAACGAGAATACATTTGAAACTAAACAATTCTCTCAATGTTCCCATGAGCATTTAGAGAACTTGTCTGGAAGTAAAGCAGGGAGTAAATCAACAGTTGGAAGTTTAAAAGGGTGTACGGTAAACATAGCTGAGGACCAAAAACAACCGAAGTATATTAATACTTCAATAATTACTAGGTTAATATCCGGAGAACCTATATCTTATGAGTTGAAGAATAAAGAGCAAGATGTATTAGTACCTTATGCAACTTTGTTGTTCTCGGTAAATGAAGTAATTGACTTCAAAGAAACAGGTATATTTATAACTGATCGATTTGTGGTAATACCATTTAATGCGACATTCACTGATGATAATAACAATCGTGATATTAATATAGGAGATAAGCTATGCGAACCTAAAGCATTGCAAATTATAGCAACTAGGGCTATTCAAGCATTTAGCAAAGTATTAGAGAATGGAAAATTTACTATTCCAACTATTGTGGAAGAAGCAACTAAAGAATATTTCATGGAATGTAATAATGTAGTAGAGTTTTGTAATTCAGTTCCTATAAAAGAATTTATTGTTAAAGCAAAATATTATGAAGAATATCGCAACTGGTGTAAGTTAAATAATAGAGAAGCAGTTAGTAATTCTAAATTTGGAAAGGAAGTTTTAGCTTTAGGTTATAGAACAGAACGATACCAATTTGGTACTAAAAGAGATACTTATTATGCTTCGCCAGATTTTAATTCTGATAGTAGGGATGTATATAATGAATATCTTAGAGAAAATGGAATTACCGAAGAAACAGCAAAAAAATACAGCGATAAAGAGATGAAAGAAATATTTAATGCTATTTCTTTTAGTGAATATTTATGTAAAAACCTTTATAAAGTTGATGAAGTTAAAGATAACTAAATGCTCTATAATATATCTATAAGCCTCTAAGAGGCTCTAGGAGAGGTTTTATCATATAAGGCGATGAAAAATTTGTAAAATAGATATACCTCTTTAGAGCTTCTAGGAAGCATGTAGAGAGGTCTTATTAGGAGAATATTATAAGGTATAATAAAAGAGTTAGGGTGCAGATCCTAACTCTTTACTATGGAATTTCACTATGCCACTATACCATCTGCACGAGTGAATATATTTTCGCTTAAATTTAATAAAGTAATTTTGGTATTTTTTGTTATATTTATATACGAAGTATATAAATATCCATTAATCAAATACTCATTAAAAATTATAGTTCATGTTGTATTTAATGCACTGTGTCAGTTCAATAATAAAGATGTTATGGAATAGGGTTGGAAATCTTTAAATATTTAATACATCAATAAATCTACTGGCACAATGCATTATACTTTTATATATAAATACACTCGATTAAAATGTTCCAAGTAATATAGTAGGATACCTTAATTAAGGAATTTTACCATGCCACTATGCCACATGGTATATACTTTCTAATTATATCAAATATCTAATTACATCAAATATACCACTTTTTCTTAGTTCTTCAATTTTATCATTTATCTTTTTCTCACATATTAGTTTTAATTTATTTACTTTATCATTATTTGTATAATAATCTTTAGTATCACCATAATAGTGAACAATAAATGCTCTTGCACTCATTCTATCATCATCATATATTCCAAATGAATTTGCTATGAAAAGACTATCTATTGTTGTTAACTCCATTGAAAGATACATTGCTATATTTCTTGCATTACCAACTTCTTTAACATTTATCTTATGCCTCTTTCGTTCTTTGATATTCATTTTAATATATTCAATAGGAATATGATAATAATTTGCAACTTCTTCTTTAATTATATCTAAAATTTGTTTCTTGTAATCCATAATATACTTATCGCCTCATTTTATTGTTCTTTTCATGACTATGGTACTGGGCCATACTAATAAATTCTTACTTGTAAAAGTAATTTTGTATATTTCTTCATATTTATATACGAAGTATATAAATATCTATTAATAGAAACATTATGTAACGGTTTTAGTTAGTACTTCATCTACTATGCCATATTTTAGCCCTTCTTCAGCATCAAACCATTTATCCTTTAATTGAATGTCATGTCTAACTTGTTTTATGGTCTTGCCTGTGTTCTCCGCTAAAAGTTTAATAATTCTCTCATTTAATGCATTAGTGTGTTCATAGTCAATTTTCAACTCGCCAACTTTTCCCATATTAAATGATGATACTTCGTGTATCATAACTTCACTATTAGGGGTTATATATCTCTTACCTTTTGTTCCACCACTAAGTAGCACAGCTGCCATTGAAGCACAACGACCTATACATATTGTCTTAACATCACTTTTAACCATTTGCATAGCATCATAAATAGCCATTCCTGCAGATACTGCCCCACCGGGAGAATTAATATAGAATACTATATCTTTCTTACTTTTTATAGTATCTAGTTTTAAAAACTTCTCAACTATTTCCTCTGCAACTTCTGTATCAATAACTTTATTCAAACGGATTACTCGATTGTCGAATAGGTTAATGTCAGAGGGTGTTTTAGTCTTAGGTTCTTTCTTTTTCTTCTTTTTAGCTTTAGGCTTAGTATTAGTTTCTTTCATTTTAAACCGCCTTTCTACTTGATAAAAATGTTACTTTTTCTGCAATTACTTCTAATCTATCTTCTTTGTTTTGCATTCTGCCTTTAATACCGACTAAATCGCCTTTTTTACAATATTCACAGGTGTTTACTGCTATTGTATTCCATAAGACACAGGGAATAAAATCAGTTTCATATTCTCCGTTTTCATTCTTATAACTTCTTTGCACTGCTAGTTTTAATGAAGTAAACTTTCTTTCATTTTCTGTTTCGTTTATTTCTAGGTCTGAAACAACACGACCTACTAATACTATTTGATTTAACATTATATTTCAATTCCTTTCTATAATTAAATTTTGTATGTTTTCTTAGTCTTTAAATGTTTAATTCTATATGGTAAATTTAATTTGTCAAAGTCATGTGCATCTTCGCCATGTATAGGTATTATTATTTCAGGCTTAACAATATTACAAACTTCTTCAATTCCTTTAGCTGTTGCATGACCGCTAGTATGTAAGTAATAATATTCTTTTGGTACAAAATTAACAATACTCTCATCAGCATTAGATCCTTGTAAATATCCTAACCATTGAGAATAAATAAATAGGTTATCTTTAAAATTAGGACTATTAACAAACTTTTTTGAAAAGTAATTACTTCGTACTAGCATACAAAAACCTTTATCTACCATTTCTTCATAAAACTTACTATCAAAACTTTTAACATCTGAAAAATCGTAGTAGTCTTTATACTTTTTGCTAGTCTTTGTTACATAGTCAAGTATTTCCTTTTGGTACACATCACATATAAATAGTTTTTCTCCTGCTTTTTTATTAGCGTGGTAGAAAGAAGCTATCCTATCAATATTAGTAGAAGCACACATTATAAAGACATACTTATTATTCTTTATTAAGTCAATGGCTTCTTCTTGTAGCTTTAACTCAGACATAAAAACTTCATCTAATCTTGAAAGAGTAGTATGTTCACAAATGAGTACATCAACATTTCCTATTTCCTCAAGTGTTTTGTGTATGTCTTTACCATCAGGACCATGTGTTCGGAAATCTCCAGTATGTAAAACTCTTTTACCTTCTGCTTCAATAAGAAACATATAACTATCAAAAGCAGAGTGATTTACAGGAATAGGGGTTATTTTCATATCTCCAATTTCCAAAGGTATATCTTGCTTAAATGTTTTGAAAGTTTTTAATCTATCAATGTGTTCTTGTGTAACTTCTGCAATGTTGGGTTCTTTCATTTTCTTTTGATAGATCATAAAAACTTCTTTTGCTTGTTCTCCTATGTAAATAGGTACTTGTTTTTTAACTTGCATATATTCGCCGATATGGTCTAAATGATAGTGAGTGATAAAAACAGCATCACATTTTTTACTAATATTAGCAACATTCACTTTTACTTTACTTTCACAGTTTGGAAGATTCGAGCCAACATCAATTAGTATTCTAGCTTTTTTACTTTTGATTTCGGTTACACATCCACCAATTTGATTAATCCCCCTATGAATTTTAATTTGCATAGATATTTTCCTTTCTTTATTTTTAAGTAATAGTAATTTAGTCATTACTACCACTCTATAAATAAAATACCATAGTAATTTTTATAAGGAGTAATACAAAATAAAAAGCCCCATTATCAAATAGGAGAATGGGCTATTTTTAAATATTTAATAGTTTTTCTTTGTTACTCAGCAACAGTAATCTTTAATGTTGCACCAGTCGTTACTTTTGTTCCAGTTTCTTTAGATTGAGAAATAATAGTGCCACTAGGCAATTCAGATTGTTCTTTTATAATAGTTAAAGATAAACTGTTATTATTTGCAAAATTCATCACATCATTTATTGTATAATTACCGTTGGTAAAGTCTGGGTATAAAACCTCAGGTATTTTTAGAGTAATCGAAAATTGAAGTTTTCCTCTTAGCATAGAAGCATAATATTTTCCAGGAGATACAGATTGAGAAACAATTGTGTTTTCTTTATTAGATGACGTGGTTGTTTCGATAATGACTTCTACTCCCAGTTTTTCTAATGAAGATTTAATGTTCACATAATCTTTTCCTATGTAATTATCAATAACTATTTCTGTTTGGCCCTCATGATTGTTATTTGTTTGACTATTACTATCAATAGATGTGCTTGTTTGGGTATTATTATTACTTTGATTTACTTCCTTTTTTCTTAGCATAGACAAAACCATATCTTGGTCTTTATCTATATAATAAGAGTATATACCATCATCACTAGGCATATATCCATACCAAACTTCATTGCTTCCATATTGTACTGATATATTATCTCCATAATCAGTACACTTAACTAATATAATTCCATCAGATGTTACACTGTCAGTTTTGCAACCTAATGAACTTTTTATATCTTTATCATTTTGACTTATATCACTAATTGCATGTATTCTTGCATATTCTTTTTCTTTTTCCTTTTCGGGATTTGAATATAGTTTTGTAATACCAATAAATATAACTGCAATAATAACTACTGCTACAATATAGGTGATAACATTGCCTAAATTAGTAGGCTCTTTTTTATTTTGATTATTTTTCATAACTCCTCACTCCTCTATATATTAATATTTTATTTATGTGATATTCTTACCGACTTAGAATAAGAACCGCAACTTATTGTATATTCTGTCGCATAAGGATATTCTTGGTTATAATTTTGGATTCTTTCATCACTACTAATTTTAATATCCGAATTAGAGTCTACTCTTACTTTTTCTCCCCTTAATAATAATTCAATAATATTATCTACATCTTTTGAAGAACAAGTTAAATTATCTTGTTTAGAATTGCCATCTAAGATTTCATCAACTTCTTTAAGAAGTTTATCATCTAATTCATGTAATGAATTTTTAGGATCGATATATTCAAAAACTATTTCCTTTGTATCTTTAACATAACTTAGATATTCATCCTCAGAAATACTATTCCCACCTCCAAGAACCTTATAAAAAAAATCATCTTTTTTAGTAGGGAAATAACTTATCAACTTAGTTTGATTATATACTCCTTCTTCATTTGGACTTATAATATAATAACTAGTTAGATCTGGATATTCATATTTTCTGCTAAGTTTAGATAAATAAATATTTTTATCTGAGTTATACAACAGATTATCATCAAAATTAGCATCCATAATTTTTTCTATTTCTTTTGTTTTTATATCTATTGTATATGCTTCAATAGAAGCATATATTTTCCATGATTTTTTCTCATCCCAATCATTTTCAGGAATTGTCTTTATGATAAAATCTTCTATATTATCATTGTTTATATCTTTAAAAGCATATACCTGTATTTTTTCTTTATAATAATTATTTTTGAAATCATCTTTTGTGCCAGCAATATGAGTGTGCTTATAGGCTGCATAAGACTCTGCATAATACTTTTCCCTAAGTTCATTATAATAATTAATATAGTAATCCTGTATATTTTGTATAATCAATTCGTTTTTATTCGATTTATTAGTTTGCTCATCATTTCCACAACCAGTTATTCCAACTAGTAAAACCATACATAATAAAATTACAAAAAACTTTTTCATTTTATCACTTCTTTCTAATATTATAACAAAATAAAAGGAACACGATACTACCTTGTGTTCCGACTGTTTAATGTTGGCTTACTGCATACTGCACCAACACTTACTACAATGTCGGATTTTAGCACTTCTTTTACCGACAATATTATTTTAGCATAAAAATTTTAAAAATGTCAATACTCTTTGTAGGGTAATACCTTACAATAAAATGTTAGGCATTACTCTACAATAAATGTAGAGGTGTTGATATGAGATTAAATAAGCCACTTAAAAAAATAAAATATGATACAGACATATACAATACCATTCGTAAAAACATTAAGAAATACAGAAAATTAAAAGGGTTAACCTCAGAGGAACTATCGGAAATGGTAGACTTATCTCACGAGTTTATAAGACAAATTGAAAGTGAGAAAGTAGCATATAATTTTTCTGTAGATACATTATATAAAATATCAGTCGCTTTAGATGTTAGTATAGATACCTTAATTAAAAAGTAAAAAACTAAATCAAGATATTTTTATATACAGGTTATAGTTTTTCTTATATTTATATACGAAGTATATAAATATCCAATTATTAAAACCTTTTATCAACATCTATAATTAATATAACATAGTAATCTTAATAATTATTAATACAAAACAAAACTATGTGCCAAAAATCAACAGGTGTCCTAAAACCTATAATAAACTATGATAATTTAAGAACTTACAAAATAACTTCATTAAATTTAAAACCACTATAAAACAAAGGGTAATAAGATATAATAATAATCTAGTTTGTCCATACCGAACAGAGATTATGGGGTGTAGGCTAGCTTTATAATATTGGGAATTTTACTATGCCACTATGCCACATGGATTAGAGTAAATTTTGCATAGTTATCCTTAAAGTATATTTCTTCATATTTATATACGAAGTATATAAATATCTATTAATCATCAAGATCCTTACAATTCCTATAAAAAATATGTCTTTTTTGAATGTAAATAGTGGTGAAATAAGTGGTAAAAAAATTAAAACCTTATTTTATCCCATAAATAGAGGGGAAAAAGAAAAATACCAATGTTCAAGTCGGACAGTGGGATATATTTTTTGTTTAATTTTATAGATGTTTTTTATAAAAAATATCAAAATAATTTGCCTAAAAAATGCACTTTTAGAATAAATTACATTAACCATTTTTTATGCCGAGAAAATCTATTGCTAGTAGGTAAATATTATTCGCAATGCTTTTAATGCCTAGCAATTACTTTTTAATTGATAGGCTTAATTATATTAAGAATAATATTTAGGTTCATGCTAGACAATAGAGGAATTGGAATAAAATTGAATGGTTAATGTAATTTGTAAAGAAATTTTCAAATTAAGGTGCTAATCTATGGTTTTGCTAATGGAATTTTATGTTGAAAAAGGAGGGGCTATCAACACTATTTTCCACCACTTATTTACCACTTAAAAAAGTGATTTTGTAAGTATATGAGTTAAACCATAGAGTGCTAGTTTAAAGTAAAATAAGGAGAAAAGGCTACTAAGAAGCTGTGGAAAACCAGAATTTTACAACCCCCTGAAGGAGCACAATTAAATGTGCTCCACTTTTTTTGGCCCTTTATTTATAAGGGAAAGGCAAATTTACTAAAACTAAAAAATGTTATTTAATTCCATGATGTTGTCTACCTTATTTCTAAACATGGACGAATATCTATTTAAGGTTTCATCAATCTGTGCATGCCATAAATATTTAGCAGCAACTGCTATCTTCTTTAAAATTTATATAACTCATAGCTTATTTTTTTAGGATTTTAAATCTTATCACAAGTCTTTAGGCAAGAGACAAATCTTTTACTCGTTAGAATTTTGTAGCTTATAATTGTATACTTTTTCCTTAATAAAAAATAAAAGGCTAAAAATCATGCAATGAGAAAAAAATCTAAAATGCTGGTTCTTCAACACCGAAGCTTTTTTCTTTAGTAAAGTTTAAACCTTCACTATAAACAATAGCTCTTCTTCGATACACTTTTTATTAAAAGGTAATTCAATAATAGGTGAAAATAATGAGAGAAAAACTT
>CAMXBB010000038.1 GCA_947179265.1 uncultured Bacillota bacterium | reverse complement strand
ATAGCACCATCCATTTGTGCAGCACCTGTGATCATGTTTTTAACATAGTCAGCATGTCCTGGACAATCTACGTGAGCATAATGTCTCTTGTCAGTTTCATACTCAACGTGAGCAGTATTAATAGTAATACCACGTTCTCTTTCTTCTGGAGCACTATCTATTGCAGAATAGTCCATGAATTCTTTAGAGAATTCTTTAGAAATAGCAGCAGTTAATGTTGTTTTACCATGGTCAACGTGTCCAATAGTACCAATATTAACATGTGGTTTACTACGATCAAATTTTTCTCTTGTCATAATATTTTCCTCCTAATATTCATTTCTTCTTATAACAAATTTATTTTATCTAATTCTTGATATTAAATCAAGTATTATTCATTAATTAACACTATTTTTCTTGATAATCTCATCAGCTATAGATTTAGGAACTTCTTCATAATGATCTTTTTCCATTTGGAAGTTTCCACGACCTTGTGTATTACTTCTTAAGTCAGTTGCATAACCGAACATTTCTGATAATGGAACCATAGCAATGATTCTTAGAGTATTACCAATAGATTCTTGTCCAAGTGGACGTCCACGTCTACTAGTTAAATCTCCCATAACATTACCCATGTATTCCTCAGGAACATCAACAACAACTTTCATTATTGGTTCTAGTAATACTGTCTTACATTTATTCTTAGCTTCTTTTAATGCCATACTTGCGGCAATTTTGAATGCCATTTCTGATGAGTCTACATCATGGTATGATCCATCAAATAATGTAGCCTTGATATCAACCATTGGATATCCAGCAAGAATACCACCTTGCATTGCTTCTTGTAAACCTTTATCAGTTACAGGTATATATTCACGAGGTACAACTCCACCAACGATTCCGTCAACGAATTCATATCCTTTACCTGGATTTGGTTCAAACTTAACCCAAACATGTCCATATTGTCCACGTCCACCAGATTGTTTAATATATTTACCTTCACAATCAGCTGCTTGTGTAATAGTTTCACGATAAGCAACTTGAGGTCTACCTTTATTACATTCAACGTTGAATTCACGTTTCATACGATCAACGATAATGTCTAAGTGAAGTTCTCCCATTCCTGATAATACTGTTTGACCAGTTTCTGAATCAGTCTTAACTCTTAGAGTTGGGTCCTCTTCAACTAATTTTTGAATAGCTAATGCCATCTTATCTTGATCATTCTTACTCTTTGGTTCGATTGCAATATCGATAACTGGTTCTGGGAATTCCATACCTTTCATTATGCATGTATTCTTTTCATCACATAATGTATCAGCAGTAGTAGTATTTTTTAATCCTACAGCTGCAGCAATCTCACCTGCATAAACTTCAGTAATTTCCTTACGATTATTAGCATGCATTTGTAAGATACGTCCAATTCTTTCTTTTTCTCCCTTAGTTGAGTTCATAACATATGAACCACTAGTTAATTTACCAGAATAAACACGGAAGAATGAAAGTCTACCAACAAATGGGTCTGTCATTATCTTAAATGCTAATGCAGTAAATGGTTCTGAATCACTTGGATGACGTTTAACGTCGTTACCATTCTTATCAACACAGTCGATAGCTTCGATATCAGTTGGAGCTGGTAAGTAATCGATTACTGCATCTAGTAAAGTACGAGTACCTTTATTTCCTAAAGCATCTGCACATAATACAGGGAAGAATCCAACAGATAATGTTGCAGTACGAATAGCTTTCTTTAATGCATCAACAGTGATTTCTGCACCATCAAGGTAAGTCATCATTAATTCTTCATCAAAATCAGCTACTGCTTCAATTAACTTAGTTCTATATTCTTCTGCCTTAGATTGCATATCAGATGGAATATCAATTTCTGATAATTCTTGTTTTTCAGTTCCATCATACTTGTAAGCTTTCATTGTTACTAGGTCAATATAACCACTATAATCTTGTTCAGCTCCAATAGGTAACATGATAGGTGCTGCATTTGCCCCTAATCTGTCCTTAATAGTATTTAAACTGAAATAGAAATCAGCTCCCATTTTTTCCATCTTATTAGCACAGATCATTCTAGGAACTTTATATTCATTAGCTTGACGCCATACTGTTTCAGTTTGAGGTTCAACACCAGCTTGTGCATCAATTAATGCAACAGCTCCGTCTAATACTCTTAAACTTCTTTGAACTTCGATAGTAAAGTCTACGTGACCTGGAGTATCGATGATATTTAATCTATAACCATTCCAATGACAAGTAGTTGCAGCAGAAGTAATTGTGATACCTCTTTCTTGCTCTTGTTCCATCCAGTCCATTTGTGAAGCACCATCATGTGTTTCACCAATCTTATGAGTAATTCCTGTTAGGAATAAAATTCTTTCAGTAGTTGTAGTCTTACCAGCATCAATGTGAGCCATGATACCAATATTTCTTAATTTATCAATTGTAACGTCTCTTGCCATAAGTCCACCTACCATCTATAATGAGCAAATGCTTTATTAGCTTCAGCCATTCTGTGAGTATCTTCACGTTTTTTGCAAGCTCCACCAACACCATTTGCAGCATCCATAATTTCGTTTGCTAGTTTTTCAGCCATAGTTTTTCCACGACCATTTCTAGCATAATTTACCAACCAACGTAAAGCTAAAGTTTGAGCTCTTTCTTCACTAACTTCAATAGGAACTTGAACATTAGATCCACCAACACGGCGAGACTTTACTTCTAAAGCTGGTTTAATATTTTCAAGCGCTTTTGCGTATACTTCCATTGGTTCTTCATTAGTCTTTTCTCTAATGATATCAAATGATCCATATAATATCTTTTCAGCTGTTCCTTTTTTACCATCTTTCATGATAGCATTGATTAACTTAGTAACAACTTTTGAATTATATATAGGATCTGGTAATACGTCACGCTTTTCAGCACGTCTTTTACGCATAATAATTATCCTCCCTTATATATTTTTATTTCTTTGGTTTCTTTGTACCATATTTACTTCTACTCTTTTTACGTTCATTAACGCCTTGAGTATCAAGTGCACCACGAATTACATGATAACGAACACCGATTAAGTCCTTAACACGTCCACCACGAACTAGTACAACACTATGTTCTTGTAAGTTGTGTCCTTCTCCTGGAATATAAGTATCAACTTCACGTCCATTACTTAATCTAACACGAGCATATTTTCTTAATGCTGAGTTTGGTTTCTTTGGAGTCTTTGTACCAACACGAGTACAAACACCACGCATTTGTGGATGATCAGTCTTAGTTGCTTTTCTTTCCATAGAGTTAAATCCAACATTTAATACTGGACTTTTTTTCTTAGAAACTTTTTTTGCTCTTTTCTTTCTTACTAATTGATTAATAGTAGTCATAACATTTCCTTTCTACGTACACACATCCTGGTGTATCACATTTCCTTTAAAATTAAGTTCCACCTAGGTAGAACAATAATTTCAAACACGAAAATAATATATCATTATATATAACTTAAGTCAATATAAAAATTCCACTATTCCGTAAATTTTATGCCACAAAATAGTATTTATTCTTCATAACCTTCTGTTACATATTTATCACATTTTATATATGCATTATAATCATAACCATTTATATTTTTCTTTATCTCAATGTAACCCTTGCATTGATCTCCGTCAACTTCCATAGAGCTAATAGTTTTTGATTCTATCAACTTATCTGAATCGATAATAATACCTTCTCCAACAGATAGGTTTATCTTATGAATACTTAGATAAAAATCACCTGCCTCAACCATATCTTGTTCTAATGATTGATAGCCAGATATCGAATCAATAAAAGCATACCCAAAATAGAGTATTGCAGTAAACAATACTACTATTAAAAATATCCAACAAGCATACATCTTCTTCATACTACCACCTGAGATTATTATATCATAAAAAGAAAAAGAACTCAGATATTCTGAGTTCTTAAATTATTGACTTTAATTATGCTAATTCAACAGTAGCGCCAGCTTCTTCTAATTTAGCCTTGATTTCATTAGCTTCATCAGCAGAAACGTTTTCTTTAATATTACCACCATTATCAGCTAAAGCCTTAGCTTCAACTAATCCTAATCCAGTGATTTCTCTTACGATCTTGATAACAGCGATTTTAGAAGCACCAGCATCCTTTAATACAACAGTCTTTGTGCTTGCTCCTTCATCAGCAGCACCTGCAACTGGAGCAGCAGCTACAGCTACAGCACTTGGATCAACTCCAAATTTTTCTTTCATAGCGTCAACTAAATCTTTAACTTCAAGAATAGTCATTTCGCTTATAGCGTCAATAATTTCACTTGTAGATAATTTTGCCATTTTCGTCATTCCTTCCTTTTATTAGTTTTGGTCACCTAATTGATCGGCATATAAATTAAGTGCAATAGATAGATTTTTTACGTGTTCTATCAATCCACCAGCAAACATAGTAAGTAATCCTTCCATAGATGGAATAGAAGCATAATTTTTAATAGCATCTAGAGTAACTACTTCACCATTAACAATTCCTGTGATAACTTCAACATTCTTATGTTCTTTAGCAAATGAATCTAAAGCCTTGATAGGTTCTAGCAATTCTTTACCAAAAACTATAGCGTTTGGTCCCTCTAAGAAACTAGATAAATCAATGTTCATATCATCTAAAGCTCTTTTTACAAGAGTATTCTTGTAAACTTTTAGTTCACTATCGACTTTCTTTAGTTCTCTACGTAATTCTTGCATATCAGCAACTGTGCTTTCAGCATATCTAAATAAAATAACACTTTGAGAGTTCTTTAATTTATTAGTTATTTCAGCAACAGTTTCTCTTTTTGCATTAAGAATTTTCTCGCTTGCCATATATGTCCTCCTTTTATATTTATAAAAAAACTTTCCGTTAAGGAAAGTTCATATATTTATAAAGATATATAACTCTCCCTCGGTAGGATTATTAAGAATTTCTTCCCCTACTGTCTTCGGTAATAAGTTTTTTTACCTGATTAATATAACATGTTAATTATTACATGTCAACAGAATTTTGATCTACATGGATACCAGGTCCCATTGTAGTAGATAAAGAAATATTTTGAATGTATTTTCCTTTAACTGAAGCAGGTTTTGCTTTAGTTATGATATTTAATACATATTGAATATTTTCTGTTAAAGCTTTTGCATCAAAAGATACTTTTCCAACAGAGCAATGAATGTTTCCATAAGAATCTGCTCTATATTCGATCATACCTTTTTTTACATCCTCAACAGCCTTTTCAGGAGTTGGTGTAACAGTACCAGTCTTAGGATTTGGCATTAAACCTTTAGGTCCTAAAACTTTACCAATCTTTCCTAAAGAAGGCATCATTTCTGGAGTAGCAATGATTACATCGAAATCAAACCAATTTTCATTAGCAATCTTATCAATTAAATCTTGTTCTCCAACAAAGTCAGCACCTGCTTTTTTAGCAGCTTCTGCTGCAGAACCTTTAGCTAAAACTAAAATTCTTTTTGTTTTACCATTACCATTAGGTAACACTAAAGACCCTCTTAATTGTTGATCAGCTTTTTTAGTATCAATATTAAGTTTTATTGCTAATTCAACAGAACTATCAAATTTAGTAGTTGATGTTTCTTTAGCTAACTTAACTGCTTCTTCTAGTGTATAGTTTTTATTCTTTTCAACTAATTTAGAAGCTTCCACATATTTCTTTCCTGATTTTCTCATACGTTTCCTCCAATCGTGGTTTATTAGCGGATATATTATTTATTACAATTATTCTTCTATTATAATTATTCTTCTTCTGAAGCTTTTTCAGTTATTACTTCTACTTCAACGTTATCGTTATTTGCAGATTCTTCCATAGCCTCTAATTTAGCTTCTCTCTTAGCTGCTTCCTTTTCAGCTTCTGCAGCTTCTGCAACTTCTTCAGCCATTTCAGCATCTGTCATACCTTTAACAGCAATACCCATATTTCTTGCAGTTCCAGCAACGATTTTCATTGCTTGTTCTACAGTATAAGCATTTAAGTCAGGCATCTTAATTTCAGCAATTGCTTTAACATCTTCAGAACTGATAGTTGCAACGATTTCGTGTGCACCTTTTTTAGATCCAGATTTAACCTTAGCATATTTCTTGATTAATTCTGCAGCTGGTGGAGTCTTTAATACAAAATCAAATGTTCTATCTTCGTACACAGAGATTTCAACTGGAACGATATCTCCCATTTTATCTCTAGTAGCATCATTATACTTTGTACAAAACTCTTGTAAGTTAATTCCAGCAGGTCCTAATACTGTACCAACAGGTGGTGCAGGGGTAGCTTTTCCAGCAGGAATTTGTAATTTAATTTTCTTTACGACTTCTTTTGCCACGTAAAACACATCCTTTCGTATTTTCGCTAGTGGTTTTGGGCTAATCCGCATTTCCCTCCCACTTACTAAAAACTTTTTTAGCAATTACGATATTACCACAGAAATGCAAAAAAAACAACCATAAATTAGTATATGATTGTTAATTTATTAATATTAATTAGTTATTTGCAACATTTACTTGGAATAATTCAACTTCTACAGGAGTCTCTTGTCCAAATAAATCGATTAGTACTGTTAAACGTGAATTTTCAGTATCAATTGAATCAATATTACCTTCCATACCTTTGAATGGTCCATCTACAATAGATACTCTAGTACCTACAGCTAATTCAGCATCGACATCAACTCTAGACATACCCATGTTAATAAGTATCTTATCGATTTCTTGAGGTAATAATGGTGTTGGTTTTGCTCCCTTACCACTAGATCCAATAAATCCAGTTACACCTGGAGTATTACGTACAATATACCAAGCTTCATCAGTCATAATCATCTCAACTAATATATATCCTGGAAACATCTTATGTTTCTTTTCTTTCTTAGAGCCATCCTTCATCGTTTCAAAAACAGTTTCTTCTGGAACAATTATTCTAAAAATATAATCTGAGAATCCCATAGTCTCAGCACGCATCTCTAATTTTTCTTTAACCTTAGCTTCATGTCCACTATAAGTATTTACTACATACCATAATTTTTCCATTAATCAATCAAATCCTTTACTAAAGCAAATAAAGCATCAATTCCAAAAAAGAATAATGCAAAGAATGCTACGAATATAAAACAAGCCACTGAATATTTGAATACTTCACCTTTGCTTGGCCATCTTACAAGATGCATTTCTTCTCTAACATCACCAAAGAAAGTATCTTTCTTTCCAATCTTATTTCTTTCATATTTAAGTTCTTTAATCTCACTAGTTATACTTTTTTTCTTTTTCTTATCCTTAGTGGATTTTTTTTCTTTAGAAAGACTTTCTATTTTTTCGTCTATTTTCTTTTTCTCAGCCATCATAGCTTCGAATTCCATCTTCTTTGCTTTCTTTAACTCAGCTTTTCTTTCTTTTTTACTTTTAGTTTTTACATTGTTGATATCTTTTTCATTTTTTGTCATCAAAACACCTCTAATTTTTTTGTATAAAAAAAACACTTCCGTGTACATCCATAATATAACACACGGAAATATTTAATTCAAGTATAATTTAACTAGATTATACTTTTTATTTTTTCTCTTAATCTTGCTACTGTATTATACACTTGTTTTTGACTTATCTTAAGAATTGTACATATGTCATCATATGAAAAATCATTAATCAATAATTCGTATACTTCTTTTTCTCGAGGACTTAATAAAACATCAATTTGTTTTTTCAAATTTAAAATATTTTCTTCCATCTCGATAGTCTTACCAGGATCAGTTGAGTCATCTCCTATGTATTCCTTCAAGGTAGAATGGTCACTCATAGGAGCATCTAAAGAATAGGCTTCTTTAAGCATACGATATTTTTGCGTATCAGCCTTTTTTACATAATTGTTTATTCTTCTTTCAACACAAATCGAAATAAAAGTTGGAAGTGATGCTGATTTATCTTGATCATAGTTAACCAAAGCATCTGAGAATCCAAGTAGTGCTTCCTGTTTTAATTCATTAAGATCTACACTTAATGCATAAGCACTTTTAAGATACTTGTTGTAAATAATATCTACAATATACTTATATTTATCATATAAAAGATCTCTAGCATCTTCACTTTTTTCACATACCATATTTACTAATTCATTATCAGGATACTCGTGCATCTTAGTCTCCTATTCCATATATTAATATAGCAGCTGCTACTGATGCATTTAAACTATTGACAACTCCACGCATTGGAATACTTAAAATAACATCACTATTATTTCTAACCAATCTTGAAAGACCATTACCTTCACTTCCAATAACCAAAAGTACTTTATCATTATAATCAACTCTTCGATAATCTTCCCCATCAGCTTCAGCACTATAAACAAAATAGCCCTTATTTTTAAGTTCATTTATAGCATTTACTAAGTTAGTAACCATAATGATGTTAACATGATTCAAAGCTCCTGCACTTGTCTTCATAACGGTATCATTAACAATGACACTTCTATCTTTTGGAATAATAATATTCTTTATTCCCTTAGCCTCACAAGTTCTTATTATTGCACCAAAGTTATGAGGATCTTCCAAATGATCTAACATTAAAACTAATTTATCATTATCAATAACTGATAAATCTTTATATTCATAATCATTTATTTCAATAATAATACCTTGATTATGTGGCATCATTTTATCCATTACTTTGCTATCTACAACAATATACTTTAATTTATTATCTTTTATTTTATTAATAATATCTTTGTCTTTAAAATTATTAGCTATACTTACTTTACGAACAGTAGTTAAATCTAATTCATTAAAGACATTTTTACCACAAACTCTCATAATTCACCTGTAATGTAATTTAATAGTTCATTACACCTTTCTTTATCATTTTTATATAGATTACCAATTAAGCATTCTAGTCCCGTCGCTTTCTTATAGGTGATGATATCTGTTGTTTTACTACGATGACTATCAGCATTTCTACCTCTATTAACAATTTCGATTTCTTCATCGGTTAAAAAGTTTCTATTAATTAATTCTTCTAATATACGTCTTTGACTGGTAGCACTTACATATTTTATACTATTTTTTTGTAAATCATTCACTTTAGCAACTCCATTACCTATAAGATATTCTCTAACGTGTAATTCATAAACTGCATCTCCTAGGTATGCCATAACTAAATTATTCATTTTCTCACCGGCTAAATAATACCACAAAAAGAGTAAATAAGAAAGTTTATACTATATAAAAACTTAATTTATGGTATAATTATCTTGAAT
>CAMXBB010000037.1 GCA_947179265.1 uncultured Bacillota bacterium | reverse complement strand
GTAAAGATGAAATAATATATATCGAAACAGACTATAACGAAGCATATAGAATTATGAGGGAGATAGTGACAAAGATACAAGATAATATATTTGCATTAGAAAGAGGAGAAATAAATGTTTTTTCTAATAACAGAGAACTAAATAGTTATAATGATAATCTATATCTTTTAATTCCCCTAGGATATTCACTTCCTGGGGTATTATTTTCATCAATGGGACCTAAAATACCGGTTATGATAAGTATGTATGAACATGTTTTAGGTAATGTTGAAACTGAAGTTTTAGATTATGGCATAAACAATGCTTTATTAAATGTTACGTTAACTATTACTTTAGAACAAAAAATATTGATGCCATATAAAGAAGAGATGTTAAAAAGAGATTATAAAATGGTACTTGGATCAAAGGTTATAAACGGAAAAGTGCCAAGTATTTACAATGGTAGTTACAAAAATATGTCAAATATATTTGATATATCTTGACACTAGAAATCTTGAAACTATTATGCTATTATGGTTATAGTAGGTGATTATATGGAGTACAGATATGTTGAAAAGTATTTTATAAATCCAGCTATAGAGCACGGAATTAAATCATATATGAACTTTAAAGAGAATGGCGAATATGAGCGTTGCTATACTTTTGAAATGTCTGTAATCAAAGCATTGACTATAATATATGGAGAAAAGTCAATATTACTTCCATATAGAATAGATAATGAAAAAGCCTTTGAATGTAATCTTTTAATGTATGATTTAAAAGAAAGTGAAATGCTTGAATTTATAAAATATTTAAATCAGTATTATTTATTTATGAGGAGTTTTAAGTCACATGAAAAAGTTGCTGGTCTTATAGCGGAAATAGAACGTATAATAATTGATATGATTGATATGCGTTCTAAACGAAGAGCATTTACTGAGGAAGAAATAAGAGAATTTGATACTATATTTAACCCAGCAGATGGTGATTTAAAGCAATTAAAAAAGTTAGTTCAGTCGAATGATGGATTAATAATAAAAAAATGGGAGGATAGTAAGTATGGTCTTACTAATACTCAATTGAAAATGATGGCCATAAATCCCAATTTATTAGATCCATCTAGATATGATAGATGTGGTTATGATATCAAAACAGTTGCACTATTATCATCAGATGAGATTGATGAAATAAATGCTCGCATAATGGAAGAAGAAAATAGGGTTATTGATTATAGTAAGAAACCATTATTTAAAAAGAAAAACAGAATTATTTTAACAACGGGAAATGGTTTTGTAGATAAGTTAATGCTACTAAGCATAATAGCAACAGAGGTAATGATAGGTTTAGTAATAGCATCGATTATAGGGTGAGGACATGAAGATAATATTAAATGACATTGAATATACAGTAAGTAAGAACTATCGAGATGGATTCGACGAAGAAGTAATAAAAGAGAAAGTAACGGATTATTTTAGTGAATTTGATTATATATTTGGAGATTGGGCTTATGGAAAGGTTCGCTTAAAGGGATTCTATAAAAGTGATAATAAAAAAGTAAGACCAATAAATGATATAAAAATATTAGAAAAATATATAAAAGAAAATTGTGCATATGATTGTAGATATTTCTTGCTTGAAAAGAACTAAGTATATGTTATAATTTATAAGAAAGTAAAGAATAAAGGGGAATAAATGTATGAATGAGAGTATAACAGTTATCGATAAGAACGGTAATAGTATAGTTGCTGAAGGTATAGCATGCATTCAGTTTATTTCTAGTGGAAGAAAATATGTACTATATACATTGAATGAAAAAGTTGAAAATGATTTAACAAAGATGTATGTTGGTGAAATAGGTAATAATGTTGGTGAATTAGATAAAATAGAAGACGATGAATGGATGCATATTAAAACAACATTAAATGGTATTTCTCATGGAGAAATAAATCCCGACTTGAAGTATCTTGATATGCGAAGTTTACCATTAAATATTGGTGTTCCCAAAAAGTTAGCTATCAAAGCTGATGTAAAACAAGGCTTTAATGATAAGTATCATATGGAGATGTTAAAGGAAAATCAAGGTAGTGGACCAATGAATGAGCCTGTACAACCTTCTGTTTCTGGATTCTTTAATAATGATGTAGTAAGCGATGGAGAAGCTACTAGTGCTTCAACAACTGATACTACAGGAAGTTCAGGAAGCATTTTTGCAAATCCTATGACTCCTGATTTAACTGCTCAGACTGTTGCTCCAGCAGAAAACACAATAAGTTCAGTAGTATCTGCTGCTCCTCCAATACAAGATGAGATAAGTCAAGCAGTAATGCAACCAGCTCCAGTTATTAATAATCAAAGCGTTCCAGATCCAAATGTTGGTATAACATTAGATTTGAATCAGGCACCTGTACAAAATCCTGTTCAGGAAACAGTACCAATGATTCAAACGTTACCTGAGTCACAAGTGATTTCTCAATCACCTTTGGAAGGAAATCAAGTTGTAGAAAACTTATCAACAGAGATAATGGATAATATAAATGCTATTCCAACACCATCTGCAGATAACTCAGCTTTAGTAGAGCAAACACCAGTATCTCCAGAGCCAATAAGTTTAGAACCAACGGTTCCGTCTAATCAAGTTAAAGGGAATGGTATAAAACAAGTTACTAAGGAAGAAGCCCTAGCCGCTTTGGAGGTCATAAATAAATATATTTTACAAAATGGTGGAACGTTAGAAGGATTGCAAGAACCTAGTGTAGAAGAACCTAGTGTGGAACCAGTAGAAGTTGGTATCCAAACTGTAGAACCTATTCAACCACCAGTTGAAGAACCTGCTATTCAAATTATTGAAGAACCAGTTATTCAAGAGGTACAACAAATACCAATTGCACAAGCTACACCTGAGGTAGCATCTCCTATAGTGGAAAATGTTATGCCTCCAGTAATCAATCCTGAGCCAACGACACAATATCAAGAAGTTCCAATGAATACAACTCCAGTGACTGAACCAGCAACAATCTCAGCTCCAATGACTCCACCTGTGCAAGAAGCAGTACCCCCAGTATTAGAAACAGTACCACCTGTTGTTAATACTCCAGAAATGATTCCAACAATTGATTTATCTGCTCCAGCACAACCAACGCAAGCAGAAAATAATTTTATAAGTATGGGAGTAAATGATATAAATAATATGGTAGCAGAAAATCAACAACCTGCCATAGGAGACGCATTACAAGTAACTGGGCAAGCAAATCTAATTAATCTTGATGCCTTGTCTTCAATTCCAGAGGTAGAACCATTAAATTCAGCAGGTGGAAGCCCTACAGCGTTAACAAATCAACCTATAAGTAATGCTTATGTTAATAGTGATCCATCAGGAATTCCTGTAACATTACCAAATAATTATAATAATCAAGGAGTTAATGGTCCATCAACAGTTTTAGGACCAGGATCATTACCGGTAAATGATAATTAAGAGCATAAATTTGCTCTTTTTTTATATGATATACTATGAGACAAATATTATTTTATTATTACAATATTAATTTTGAAATTGAATATGAAAATGCTTACATATATATACTTAAATATAATAATGAGCTTTTTATATTTAAAAGAGTAGAAATAGATTTTGAAATATTAAAAGAAAATATTACAATATTAAATAATTATCATATAAGATTTCATAATATTATAATCAACACCAAAAATGAATTGATTAGCACTATCAAAAACCATTCATATGTATTACTAAAGGTAGATAAGACTTTGGAAAATAATTGGATTGATTTTTCCATATTAGATGTAGATTATCATACTATTGATATCGGCAGTATTTGGATAAAAAAAATTGATTATTATACAAAAGTTATTGGAGAAAATGACAATAAGGATATCATGTTTAATTCGATATTTCATTATTATATAGGTATGAGTGAAAATGCAGTAGCTATAGCTAATCGATTAAAGAATAATAATGTTTCGTTAAAAAGAGTACTTGAGCATAAGAGAGTAGATTATCCATTTAATTATTTAAAATATTATGATCCAACAGAGATGCTTTTAGATTTTAGAATACGGGATTATTCTGAATATTTAAAATCTAAGATTTTAAAAGAAAATATCAATATTATGAATGAATATCAGTATATTTTGAGTGTTAATTATACTAATGATGAGATAAATATTCTGTTGGCTAGACTTCTATATCCAAGTTATTACTTTGATTTATTAGATAGATGGCTCGAAAAAGAAATTGATGTCAGTGAGTTACTTAAATTTACTGATGTAATAGAAAAATATGAACAATTTTTAAAAGAATTAGTTAGTAAACTAAGTGAAAGATATAGCTTATATATTATTGATTGGATAAAAAAATAGAACTTATAGTTCTATATTGATTACACCTTTGCACTTAGGAACTTCTTCCTTAATTGCTTCGTATATATTATCCTGTATGGTAAGATCTCTAAAACCACAACTTGCACACGCACCATATAATTTGATATATACATATTCTTCTTCGTATTTTACAAATTCTACATCGCCACCTTCACTATTAAGGTATGGTCTTAGTTGATTTAAAACTTCTAATATTTTCTCCGTTTCATTCATAATGTTTCACCAAAGTCATTATAAACTAAAATGCTATACAAAGTAAAGATTATTTGATATAATGAACACGAGGTGCAATTATGGAAGACTTGAAAGTCGGAAGTGTTGTCTTAGGTACAGTAACTGGAATTGAAAGTTACGGCATTTTTGTGAAATTAAATGATAATTACAATGGATTAATACATATATCTGAAATTACTGAAAGATTTGTAAGAGATATTAATAATTATGCAAAAGTTGGAGAAACTATATATGTCGAAATTAAAGAGATATCAGATAGTGATAAGAAATGCGTTTTATCGATAAAAGGTCTAAATTATAGAATTGATGATAATAAGGCTGTTAAGGAATCAGTACGTGGTTTTACTCCGCTAAAGCAACACTTACCTATATGGATAGAAACTAAATATAAGGAAATCCACAAAGAAAAGGACTAAAAGTCCTTTTTTTATTAAAAATTGGAAAAAATAATTGACTTAAATAAAAATGCTATGCTATAATCAATTTGTTCATTAAGAAATGACCCGGAGAAATACCCAAGTCCGGTTGAAGGGACTGGTCTTGAAAACCAGGAGGTCGGAAACGGCGCGGGGGTTCGAATCCCTCTTTCTCCGCCATTTATTTTATTTACACATCGCGGGATAGAGCAGTTAGGTAGCTCGTTGGGCTCATAACCCAGAGGTCGTAGGTTCAAATCCTGCTCCCGCAACCATTTTGGTCCGTTAGTCTAGAGGCCTATGACGTCTGCCTGTCACGCAGAAGACCACGGGTTCGAATCCCGTACGGACCGCCATTATTTTTGGCTTCATAGCTCAGTCGGTAGAGCAGAGGACTGAAAATCCTTGTGTCGCTGGTTCAATTCCCGCTGGAGCCACCATTTATTTTATGATTATCTATTGATTTATATAGATAAAAGAGTTATACTCAATTCGTCTTATTTTAAGACAAATGCCTAAGTGGCGGAATAGGTAGACGCACAGGACTTAAAATCCTGCGGGTGTTAAAGCCCGTGCCGGTTCAAGTCCGGCCTTAGGCACCATATTATATGGGCAATTAGCTCAGTTGGTTAGAGCACCTGCCTTACAAGCAGGGGGTCATAGGTTCGAGTCCTATATTGCCCACCATTTTTTTGCCGACATAGCGTAACTGGCAGCGCAACTGACTTGTAATCAGTAGGTTGGGGGTTCGACTCCCTCTGTCGGCACCACTTTTATGGAGGGTTAGCGAAGTGGTCAAACGCGGCAGACTGTAAATCTGTTCCTTCGGGTTCCATGGTTCAAATCCATGACCCTCCACCACTTTTTTGTTAATTGCCTCGTAGCCAAGTGGTAAGGCATCAGACTTTGACTCTGACATTCCGATGGTTCGAACCCATCCGAGGCAACCATCTTTTATATGTTCCGTTAGCTCAGCCGGTAGAGCATCTGACTTTTAATCAGAGGGTCTGGGATTCGAATTCCCAACGGGACACCATTTTAATAATAACTAGCTTGCTAGTTTTTATTTTTCGATAAATAAATATTGATAAAAAATAAGAACCTACTCAAATAGGTTCTTTTTATATTTTATCTTTTTATCTGTTATAAGAATACATAGGTTATTCTCAACTAACGTTGCATCTTCATACGAATTTACAAGCTTTTTATTGTTTAACTTTTTTTCTACAGGAATTCTAAAGCTTTCAGATGTTCCGTCGGTAAAATTTACTGAAACGTTTACGATATCTTGCTTTTTATATAATCTTTGAACGATTTCTTCTACACTTTTGGAATTTAATAATCTTATCATAAAAAAGTTTGCTTCTAAGAAGTTTTCTTTTCCTCTAGTATAATTCGTTTCATCTCCTTTATCGTCTAAGCTAGCAATATAGAAATGATCAAAATTATCGGACGATATATTAAATGATTCATTAGTGCTTGTATTTAAGTCTATGCTGTAGATGCAACTAGCTGTCATATTATCACCATAATAAGTATATCATATAATATAAAAATATTGCTATATTATTTTATTTAATATAGGAGATTCTTGTTGTAAACAATTATTAAATATGTTGAAAAGTACTCGTCACTTATGGTATAAATATAATAGTAGACAAGTGTATTCAGATGATATATGAATAGAAAAAGAGCGTTTAGAAACGTTTATTATGTCTTTTATTTTGGAAATGAAAGAAGGATTTAGTATGGATTTTAATAATAATGCGGTTAATAGTAAAACAAATGGTAAAGATCCACTTGTATGGGAACCAGAAACACCAGTATGGCTTCAAGGTCAAGAAGGTCAAACAGGAAGCCCTTTACCAGAAGGTACTATTGAAAAACCAAGTTGGTGGAAGTATGACGATAGGGTTTATGAAACAATGCCATGGGAACCACCTTTAGAAACAGGTGAAAATGATGGCCCAACACCAACAACTCCAACAACGCCAGTTGTCGATGATGTTGTTAAACCAGCTCCAAAACCAATAATTGGTGAGATTACTGATCCAACACCAACTCCAACAACTCCTGTAGGAGGAACAGTAGAACCAACAAACCCAGGTATAGATACTGGAGACATTGCTATTCCAGTACCGGATGGAGGAGAAACAGGTGAAATAACTCCAACTACCCCAGTTGGTGGAGAAGCAGGAGAACCAGTTCCAACAACACCTATAGGTGGAGAAACTGAAGGTACAACACCAAGCGATTCTTATCAAGCTGGATATGATGCTTTTAATAGAGAACAAGAAGCTTTAGATCAATATAGAGAAGGATATGAAGCAGCAAAGCAAGAATATGAAAAAAATCATCCAACAGTACCTTCAACAGATACTCCGACTGATCAAAATCCAGGAACACAAACTCCTTCGGATGGAAATCTTACTGGATCAGTTGAGATACCATCTGAATCAAATAATGGCTCAAATACTGGAACAAGTAATGATAGAATCCCTGGTTTCAATTTAAGTGATAAAGATTATCCAAGTATTAATGATGAACCTACTAATAGTGGGAATAATAACATGGGATCATCTTCACAAAATCCAGGTAGCTCAAGTAATTATGGTTCAAATGATCAAAATGGTTATAATAATCAAAATGATTCAGGAACTCATGATAAGACGATTACTTTTAATGATGATGGTACAATCACAGTAGATGATGGAAAAGATAGATTAACTATTGATCCATCAAAGCAAAATGCAAGTAAAAATGACGAAAACTATATAGCTGGAGACGATGAAGCAAGTAAGACTGATGACGAAACTAAAAAAGGTGAAACAGAAATTCCTGAAGTAGCAGATACAACTGCAAAAGCGGATGATACTAAAACAGCCGAAACAAATACAAATGATGGTGCTAATAGTAGTTCAGATCAAGGAACAGGTTCTACTGGCGGTTCTGGAAATAATGGAACTAATGGTGGAAATGGTGGATCTGGTTCAAATAATACGCCATCTTCATCAGGATCTAATGGAAATAATACAGGAACAGGTTCTGGTGGTGGATCAACTGGTGGACAAGAAATACCAGAAATGCCATCAACTTCTGCACCAGCAGATGACACTCCATCAACTAAAACTCCGACTTCTTCATCAGGAAGTGCTGAACCTAATCTAAATACTCCTGATGGTATCGCAAAAGCTATGGAATTAGAAGGAATGTCTAGAGAAGATATTCTAAATGGTGGGCTTGAAGGAATGTCGGTTGATGATTTTGTTAAGAAATATCCTGAAACAGCTGAAATATTACTTGATAAGGGTATTGGTTTTGACCAAATCTCTTCAATAAAAGATATGGAGCCGGGAGATTTAGAAAAATTCATAAAAGATCATTTGGCTGGTGGAGATTATACTCTTGAGGAATTAATGGAATTAAATCCAGAATTAAAAGGATTGTTAGAAGAAAAAGGTATTTATGATTCAGTAAGCGATTTTGCTGCGAATTTACCAGATGCTCCAGCTGATCCTACAAACGGTGGATCAACTGCTACACCTACTACAACACCAACGTCAGCAGATGCCGGTGGAGATAATGAGACATTCTCGTTAGATGTTGAAAAAGCATCACAAATATTAGCTTCTGATATAAATCAAGATTTTACTCAAATAGTAAGATCGTTGAATGATTTAGTTAAGAATTTAGGAGATTTACAATCAAATTTCTATTCGCCAGCTGGTAAGGATAGTACAATTATCTATGAAGAATGTGCTAAGAATATCGGAGTTGGAGGAAACCAAGGTTTATATCCTGCTATTATGGGAGCTCATCAATGGTGCTCTGCAGTAGACCAATATGTACAAGACAAAGTAAATAAGGCAAGCTCTGGAAATCCTTATGATGACTAATATTTAAATATAGTAAAAGCTATCTTAATAAAAGATAGCTTTTTTATGCACTTTATTCGGAAAAACGAATAAAATATTAATATAAGTATTGAAATAATGAAAAAATGTGTTATACTTAATTAGTAATTTAAATTTTAGGTTGAAAAAGGGAACATGCGCTCATAGCTCAATTGGATAGAGCGTTAGACTACGGATCTAAAGGTTAGGGGTTCGACTCCCTTTGGGCGCACCACTTTTTCGAGAAGTAGCACAGCTTGGTAGTGCACTTGGTTTGGGACCAAGGGGTCGCAGGTTCGAATCCTGTCTTCTCGACCATTTTAGAAATAACAACTTTTAACAAGTTGTTTTTTTGTGGTATGTTTGGTACACTATAATAGGTGAAGGGTATGAAAAAAGAATATATATCAACGTTAATTAATGAT
>CAMXBB010000036.1 GCA_947179265.1 uncultured Bacillota bacterium | reverse complement strand
ATATAATAATCAATTATTGAAAGAGGTATATATGAGCAATTTAGAAAGTGCATATCAATCATTAGCAACAGCTAAAGGAAAAAGAGAAAAACTTATAACAAAAAAGAAAAAGTTAGAAGAAATCTATAATATCTTAACACCTTATTGCCGTGGGTATGGGGAGCAATATAATGGAAATAAATGTTTAAATGAAATAATTGCTAAGCTAAAAAAAACAAGAAGAGAAACACTAGGTCTTATCGTTTTTGCAATACTTTTATATACGATAGGAATTGGGCTTCTTGATTTAACGTTTATAGCTTTTGCCGACGCTACTGAAATGATTCCTATATCAATTCTATTTGGGTTAAGTACTTTTTTAATTGCTACTCATAAAGCTTTTCCAGAGACTGTAGAATGTCATAAAAAGATAAATCAATTAAATGGAGTTATTGAATATTTAAATAGTGATTCTCAGTATACTGGTAAAACATTAAGAAGAATTTTGGATTTACTTTCTGATGAAGAAGAGAAAACTGAAGCGTTATTAGGTGAGATGAATAGTGCAATTGGAGAATATGAAAATACTTTAGGTGAATTAAATAAAGATTTAGCAGAAGAGATTTTAGCTGAGAGCGGTATAGAAGCTAGTGTTACAATGAATTCTAGCATGAAAGTCTTAGCAAAAAGATACGAACAATAATCTAGGTGCAAGTTCTACTTGCTAAAAAATAAATTACATTAGAATAAAAGAAGATGAGAAATATGGCAAATTTTGAGGAAGCTTATCAATCATTAGATAAAGCAAAAATGAAAGAACAAGAGTTAAAAGTTCAAAAAGAAAGACTTGAAGAAATACATGACAGAGTAAGAAAGTATTGTCTAAATTATAGTTATATGACCTTTTGCAGTATAAACGAACAAATTCAAGCTCTTAAAGTTGATATTGGAGACCAAGCTTTAAATATTTTTTTAGAATTTTTAAGTGTTGCTGTTGGAATTGGTATTGTTGCATTAATATCAATATCTTGTTTGGATAGTATTGGATTAGGAGCTTTATCAATTGCTGGACCTGTATATTTTGCTGTTCATAGTGGTAAACATTTTTTAGATGCTTTAACTTTTAATAATAGAATAAAAACATTAAAGGGAATTGAAAAAGACTTAAGCTATGATCCTAACTTTAATGACCAACCATTACAAAACATTTTGGTGTTACTTAGAAATAAAGAGGTTAGGTTAAGAGATGAACTTGATACTATAGGAGATTCTATTATGGAATATGAACATGCATTGAGCGAAGCAAATAGAACTCTTGCTGAAGAAGTATTCGCTTCAAGTGGTATTGAAGCCAGCATAGCTTTAAAATCAAGCCTGAAAGTATTAGCTAAGCGTTATGAACAAAAATAGTTAGAATATTTAATTTAACGATATAATAATTAATGATTAAAAGAGGTAAATATGAGTAATTTAAAGAATGCATATCAATCATTAGCAAATGCTAAGGAAGAAAAGGAAAAACTTACAATAAAAAAGGAAAAATTAGAAAAAATATATGATATATTGAAAACATATTTGAAAGATGATAAATCTGATTCTACAGAAGGCAAAAATCTACAAGAAATAATAAGGAGTCTTAAAGAAGATAGAAAATATGCATGGATGGTTATAGCTTGTGCAACAAGTATATACACCATAGGACTTGGTATGTTAGATTTTGCCGTTATAGCTAGTTCTGGTGATTGGACAATATTACCTATAACAATTATATTTGGATTGAGTTCTTATGTCGTTGCTACTTATCGTTCTTTCAAAGAATTTATAGAAAGTCAGAAGAACATAAAGCAATTGAGAGCTATTGAAAAAAATTTAAATAGTAATCCAAAATATAAAGGTAAAACAATCGAAGGAATCTTAAATTTACTTTTTAAAGAGGTAGAAGAAAGCGAAGAATTATTAGCGGAGATGGGTATTGTAATCAAAGAATATGAAGCTGTGTTAAGTGAAGTTAATAAAGAATTAGCTGAAGAAGTTTTGGTTGAAAGTGGTATTGAAGCTAGTGTTACAATGAGTTCAAGCATGAAAGTATTAGCTAAACGCTATGAAACAGAAAGTAATTAAAAAATATTAAAAGTCAAAATTTGACTTTTTTTTACTTTTTGCTATAATATTTGACTATCAAAGAGGGGTAGTTATGAGTAGTTTAGCAGGAGCATATCGATCATTATATGATGCTAAAGAGGAAAAAAGAGAATTAAAAGTAAAATTAGACAGACTTGATGAAGTATATAATGTACTAATACAATATTGTCGTGGTTTTAATTATGCGAAATATCGCACTATCCGAGAACAAATCGAGACATATAATGATGATAATAGAGATAAAAGACTTAATATTCTATTTCTTACACTAGGGTATTTTTTTGGACTAGCATTTGCTGACTTTGTATCAGTGTTTTTAGCTGGTAATATTGAGGGAGTCGTAGCATCTATCTTCGCCTTTATAGTTTTAGTTCCTATTAGTACTGCTGGCTTTTTTAAAGCTATTTCTAATAATAAGAAAAAAATTAGAGAATTAAGAAACATCGAAAATAGTTTAGGTAAAGATACTAAATATACTACTAAGTCTATACGTCAATTATTAGATCTAATAGTAGAAGCAAAGGGCATATTACAAGAAGATATTGATACTATAAGTGATGCTATTAAAGAATATGAGGAAGCACTAAATAAAGTTAACGAAAACTTAGCTGAAGAAATCTTATCTGATAGTGGTATTGCTGCTAGTGTAACGATGAATGCTAGTATGAAAACTCTAGAAAAGCGTTATGAACAAAACAAATAGTGTGTAAAAATGAAAAAGTACAATTAAATTTTATTGTATTTTTTTTTACATTTTTATATAATGAAATTGCTTAGTTTTTAAAGAGCAATAGGAGGTATTTATGAATTTAAGTAAGGAAGATCTATTGCTTGAGGAAAAGAAACTTGATGATACTGTTAAGGAAATCAATGCGCAAATTGATGAGGTCGGTATTAAAATCACCGAAGATGGTGAAAATTTAAAAGAGTTTCAAAGATTACGTTGGGAAATAGAACAAGAGATGGACAAGGGAGAACGAATCGCCTTTGTTTCTGATAACGATTTAAAGATTAGTATTTTAAATGAAAAGACAGCTAAAGTTAGAAAACTATATAAGGTTAAAGATAATCCTTATTTTGCTTCGATTATTTTTGATGGAGAACCGATATATATCGGTATAAATTCAATAAAGAAAGATATGGATTATTTAGTTACGGACTGGCGTGCCCCAATTTCAAGTCTTTTTTATGACTTTGAGTTAGGCCATGCATCTTATACTTCTCCTGGAGGTACTGAAGAGGGAGAGATAACGAGAAAACGTCAATATCGCATTGAAAAGGCGAAATTAAAACACGTTTTTGATACTAATATCAATATTGACGATGATTTATTACAAGAGGTACTAGCAGAGACTAGTAGCGATAAGATGAAAAATATCGTTAATACCATTCAAGCTGAACAAAATAGAGTAATTAGAGATGATAAATCAAAAACAATAGTAGTTCAAGGTATTGCAGGTTCTGGTAAGACCAGTGTAGCATTACATAGAATAGCTTTTCTATTGTATAAGATTGATTATCTTACTAGCAGCAATGTTTTAATATTTTCACCAAATAATGTGTTTACTGAATATATCTCTAATGTCTTGCCTGATTTAGGAGAAGATAATACCCTACAAACAACATATCATAGTTTCGCATCTTCTTTTATTACCGAATATATTAGAGTTGAATCATATTCTTCATTTGTTGAAAGATATTATAAGGGTGTAAGACAGGATAATGATATTATAAAATTTAAACTTAGTGATGAAATCATTCCCGCATTAGAAAAATTTGCTAAATATTTTACTAAAGCAGCTCGTTTTACGGGTGATTTAGAGCATAAAGAAAAAAAGATTACTATGGATGAACTGAATCAATTATTACATGAAAGATATGATAATAAGCCGTTATTTGAAAGAGTTGATCTAATAGCAGAGAAGATTAATAATCGTTATTTTAAAGGTACTGCTAAAGATTTAATTTCGATTACTAGTAAGTTATATAAGATAGCTAATTTTAGCAAAGATTATAAGGAAATATATCGTTGCTTTTTCGATTCAATGATATTTAGTGATATATATCCTTATATGTATCGTAGAAATGAAAATATCCGTAATATCAATAATAAAGTCATCAATTATGAAGATGCTACTCCTTTCATCTATTTAAAGTGTTTGCTTGAAGGATATCCATATCAAGTACATGTTAGAGAAGTTGTAATCGATGAAGCTCAAGATTACACATATTTGCAATATAAGATATTATCTCGTATCTTTAAGAATGCGAACTTTACGATTCTTGGAGATGTTAATCAAACAGTAAATCCTTATTATCACTATAATAACTTAAATGTGTTACTTAATATATTTAACGAAAAAAGTACCTACTTAGAACTTAATAAAACTTATCGTTCTAGTCCAGAAATTATCGAATACGCTAATGAGATTTTGGGATTATCGCATGTCAGTGCAATAAGAAAGAATATCAACTTACCAGTTATTAGAAGAAGTTTAAAAGAATTAAGTCATATTGGAAAAGATATCGTGTATCTTAAGAAGAAATATAAGAGTGTTGCAGTTATTACGAAATCTATTGAGGAAGCAAGGGTAATAGCTGAAGAATTAAAGAAAAAATACTCTAAAGTGTCAGTAATCGATATCGACACTGAGAAGTTTTCTAAAGAGTTAGTTGTTGCACCAGCATATGGTGTAAAAGGATTAGAATTCGATTCAGCTATTATCATCAATAATTTTTCTAGTGATGTTTATCTTTATTATGTTGCTGTTACTAGAAGTCAACATGAATTGATTGTATATGAATAGATAATATATTGTTTAAATTATTTAAATAAGATATAATAGGGGTATAAAAAGGAGAGATACTATGGTTCATGATATTTTATTGGTACTATTAGGATTAGTAATTGGAGCTGTAATAGGTTTCTTTGGCTGTAGACGCTTTATGCAAGGATATTTAAAGAAGAATCCTCCAATCAATGAGAAAATGATAGAAACATTGATGAGTAGCATGGGAAGAAAACCTAATAGTAAACAAATCAAACAAGTAATGAGTCAAATGAATCGTATGAAGTAATATGAAGGTGGATTTATTTAAGCTAAATAATTTAAATAAGGCTTTAATCGAAGAAGATATCGAAATACCTAAAGAATACTATGGTACAACAGATATAATAGATATCAAGAATGTCCATGTTTCTGGAGAGATAACGATAAATTTTCAAGATGAATTGGTGGCTGATTTAAAGGTCTCAGGAATATTCATTTTGCCTTGTGCAATTACTTTAGAGGAAGTTCCTTATGATTTCTCAGTTAAAATTGAAGAAATAATGGGAAATTTTGATACTTTTTATAATAAAAATAAAAATACACTTGATATTTTGCCATTATTATGGGAAAATATTGTATCGGAAGTCCCTATTAGGGTTGTTAAAGAGGGAGTGAGTTCCCAAAGTATTAATGGCGAAGGTTGGGAATTAGTAAGTAGTGATTAATAAAAACTACGAAGGAAGGAGTGAATATATATGGCAGTTCCATTTAGAAGAACTAGTAAAACTAAAAAGAGAATGCGTCGTACTCATTTAAAGAAAGAATTACCAGGTGTTATTTCTTGTCCTAAATGTGGTGCTCCTATTAAAGCACATAGAGCATGTACTGAATGTGGTTATTACAAAGGAAAAGAAGTTATCGCAACTAAGAAAGAAGATTAATTTAAAACTTAAGAGCACTTATTTAGTGCTCTTTTTAATTGTATCTTTAAATATTGTATTGTATAATTAAGCTATGGTGGATAGATATGAATAAGAATAAACAGATATTAAAACATTGTCCCAATTTCTATAAGATAGTTAATTTTGAATTTTTTGAAGAAGATGAGCTATCTAAGAAACTATTAAGTGTTTATGAGGATTATGTCTTTAACGTAGATCTAACTAATAAAAACGCGGTTATGAAAGTGGAGCAATTAGATTTAGTTTTAAATAAATATATTGATGATTATTTCTTTCGTAAGGAATTAAGAGAAGAGATGAAGAAAATTAGAATAAGAAAGGATGAAGATATACTTGTTGCGATAGTAAATTGGATTATAAAGGTATTCGATAATTATGAGGTCGGATTTACTCGTAATATATATTTCTCAAGGTGGTTATAATATGAAAGATGATGATTTTTATTTTGAAGAGACAAGCCCTAAGAGTGTTAAAAGAGCATGTATTGTTATTGTAATTGTTCTAATCCTTGTTATTGGAGGATTTATCTATGCTAGATATACATTAACATTCAATCTAAAGAGTAACTTAAAAGTGGAGATAGGGTCTAAGATAAGTCATGATGTAAGTTTTTATCTATCTAATGAAGTACTTGAAGAAGATGATTATACTTTAATCTTTAACGAAGTATCACTTGATGCCGATGGTAAATTTGATTTAATAGGTGATTATACATATCGAGTTAAATATAAATCGATTACCAAAAAGGGAATTATTCATGTTGTGGATACTACTGCACCAGAGGTAGAGTTAACTGAAAATAAGATTGGGATTGGCGAAGAGGTAGATCCTAATGACTTTATCGAAGTATGTAATGATTACTCAATGCCATGTACTGTTGAAATAGATGGTAAGGTTGATACCTCTAAGGCGGGAACCTATGATGTTAAACTTATTATAAAAGATCAGTTAGATAATTCGACTAAAACAACTGGTAAATTAGTAGTTGAAAAAGGCTATAGTAAAGAGCAAGCTAAGAAGAGTGATTTGAAAGTTACACATTATAGTGAAACATTCTCCGATTGGAATAATAAATATATGATTAAATTTTCTAAGGCTTTAACTTTAGAAGAGTTAGAAGCTAATGACGAATATCATGACTTGATAGAAAAAGCGACTAGTGAATTAAATGAATTGCATATTTATATACCTGAAGAATATAAATTAAATAGAGTTGTTGATTTCAATATTATCGAAGCTTATAATCGTTATGAATATTGTGTGGGTATAGCGATTAGAGTAAAGTTAGATAATGGAGTAATACTATATTTGACTAAATAGTACGTAATATCGTACTATTTTTATATTTTAGGATTTGTCAAGTTGACTCAAATAGAGAAAACGAATATAATCTTATCTCAAGAGGTGAAATATTTTATGATTAAATCGCTCAAAGAGCTACAGATCATACTAGAACGATTGATTTCCGAAAACCAATCAATAATTATAAGTCCTCATATTAATCCAGATGTTGATGCTATTGCATCATCTCTAGCTTTGTATATGATTGTGAAGAAAATGGGTAAGAAAGCTCATATTGTTATAGATGACAGAATATTCAAATTGGATAGTTCTATTATTAATCTGCTAAGTGATATACCAGAAGAAATATCGATAATAAGACCAGATGCTCTACCAGAGATCGTGGATAGTAAGAAGAATTTACTTATTACGATAGATACCAATAAAACTAATCTAGTTCCATTTAAGGATTATAGTGGATTTAGAGATATCGTAATTATCGATCATCACGATATTGATGATTTAACTATAAAAACTGATTATAAATATATCAACACTTCTGCTTCTAGTGCATCAGAGATTCTATTTAATCTTTTAAACCTATTTGGAGTAAAGGTTGAAGGGAAAAGCATAATATCTAAGCGTGATAAATCAGCTATATCACTTGCTGATTATCTGCTTGCAGGTATTGTACTAGATACAGGGAAATTTAATAAGTGCAATGTCAATGCTAAGACATTGAAAGTAGCGTCCAAATTACTAGCATCAGGAGCATCTATGGAATTCGTTAATGATATATTTAGAAGTGAAAATGAGTCAGCTTTGAGAGTTCACGGATTAGTAAGTAAAACTGATATCGATATGTATAATATTGCGATAGCTTTGAATAAGGATAATCCTGACATGCTTTATACAGTTGTAGAACTTGCAAAAGCAGCCGATTATTTAATCGATTTAAAGGGAATGGATGCAGCATTTGTTTTAGGATACGTTAGAGATGGATTAATAGGAATATCAGCTAGAAGTAAAGGAAGAATTCCTGTTGGTCAAATAATGAGTCAATTTGGTGGTGGTGGAAACAATCTTCAGGCTGCTGCTAAGATTGAAAGTCATGATATCGAAAATTTAAAGTTAACATTAGAACAAGCAGTTAAACCAGGATATAAATTACCATAATTTATATCCTTTTTTCGACGAAAGTTATCATAATGAGTATATTGAAACAAATGAGGATATTTGCTATAATTTAATTGTGAGAAGTGTTATTCTTCGGACATGATGCTTACCACATTGGGTTAAACATCTTTATTCAGTAGAATAAAGATGCTTTTTTTATCTAGCTACTATAGTTAGATAAAAATCTATGATAATTAATAGTAAGATCATTAAATCTTTGATATTAAGTTTAATCATAAAATCACTCCTTATTTTTTTAGTTAATTTAACCAAAACCCCACTGAATCTTCGTCCGAATATAAGAAGTGATAAGCATCTTTTTGCTTCTCGAGAGAGTATTATAGAGTCAAAAATAATGTAAACAAGTGTTTCGACAAAAAGTGTCAAAATAAATTATTATTTAAATGATAAAAATAGATAATTTATATCCTTTTTTCTTAAATCTATTGACTATAAATTAAATATTTGTTAATATTAATTTGTTATTTGAGATGGCGATGTAGCTCAGCTGGCTAGAGCGATCGGTTCATACCCGATAGGTCGGGGGTTCGATCCCCTCCGTCGCTACCATTTGATTGTTAAACAATTCCTTTATTCTAGGAATTGTTTTTATTTATCAAAAGATATTCTTAAGGAGATATAATTATGTGTGAAAGACCTGATTTAACTAATGATTTGGATGGCAAGACTTTTAGGGAATATTATTATTTGAAAGAGGAACTAGTAGATTTTTGTCGAAGAAATGACTTGCAAACAACAGGTGGAAAGATTGAATTAACTGAAAGGATTACAACATTCTTAGATTCTGGTATAAAAACAACTGATAAGCATGATGTTAGAAGAACAAAAATAGTTGCTGAGATAACTCTTGATAGTATTATCGAAGAAAATTTTGTATGTTAAGAAAAATATCGTTCCTTTTATAAAGAAAAAATAGGTAATAGTTTTTCATTCAATGTAGCTTTCCAAAAATGGTTGAAAGCAAATCCTGGAAAAACCATTAAAGATTCAATAGCTGCATATTATGAAATACTAGAT
>CAMXBB010000035.1 GCA_947179265.1 uncultured Bacillota bacterium | reverse complement strand
CAACAGCTTCAGCAAATGGCGGAGTGTTGAAAGTAACTGGTAAAAATCCAGGTAAGACTAAGATTACTTTGGAAGTAGAGTATTTGGGAAGAAAGTATTATGCTACTTATACTATTAATGTATATGAGAAACCTTCACAAGGTGGAGACGATAATACGTCAAAGAAACCTACGACTAATTCTACGAAGAAACCAACAACTGCCAAACCAGCAAGTAAATTAAAGCTTAATATCACTGCTAAAAACATGATCGTTGGAGACACTTATACTATTAAAGTAACTAAAGGAACAGCAACTTCATGGAAATCAAGTAATTCAAATGTTGTAAGTGTTGATAAAAATGGTAAAGTAACAGCGAAAAGTCCTGGTAAAGTGACAATAACTGCTACAGATAAGGATGGTAATAAAGCAACAGTTACTATTGTCGTAACTGCAAAGCCATCAACTAGTGGCATTAAATTAACAACTACTTCTAAGACTATGAAGGTAGGATCTTCATTTACTCCTTCATATACTGGTGGTACACCAGCAAAATGGGAATCAAGTGATTCAAGTGTAGCAACAGTTGATAAGAATGGTAAGATAGTTGCTAAGAAGCCAGGAACAGCTACTATTACAGTTACTGATAAGAATGGTAATAAAGCAACAATTAAGATTACTGTTACTCCAAATGATATAGTAACTGAACCAATAAAAGTTTCTAAGTCTAAAGTGGAATTGATTGTTGGTGAAGAAGAAACTATTAGAGTTACACAAGGTACACCAGTAAAATGGGAATCAAAGGATTCAAGTATAGCAACAGTTGACCAAAATGGTAAGATAGTTGCTAAAAAGGCTGGTAAGACAACTATAACTGTATATGATAAAGCTGGAAATAAGGCTATAGTTGAAGTAACTGTTAAAGCAAAACCAGCAGTTGATCCTAACAAGAAATTGCAATTATCTGTTACAAGTAAAGAAATGATTGTTGGTGAAAGCTTTAAACCAGGTGTTATCAAAGGAACTCCTACAAAATGGGAATCATCTAATAATAAAGTTGTAATTGTTGATAAGAATGGAAATATTACAGCTGTTGGAAAAGGAACAGCAACAGTAACAGCTATAGATAAAGATGGAAATAAAGCAACTATTAAGATTACAGTTAAAGATTTACCATTAAAAGTTTCTGAAAAAGATATTACTATGACTGTTGGAGATAAACAAACGATAGGTGTAATTCAAGGAAGTGCTTCTAAATGGGAAGTAAGTCCATCAGGAATTGTAAGTGTTAATAGTAATGGTGAGGTAACTGCATTAAAGGCAGGTAAAGCAACTATTACTGTGACTGATGAATATGGTAATAAAGAAATTGTAAATGTGACTGTTGTGGATCCAGTGAAGAAAAATCTATATTTAAGTGATTTAATTGTATCTATTGCTGGTGAAGACAATGAAAGAGATATCAAATTTGATAAAGAAAATGATACATATAGTGTTACTATAGATAGTGATATTAATAAGGATAGGATAACTATTATTGGTATTCCAGAAGATTCTAACAATACGGTTAAGTATAGATACGATAATGGAAAAATTCAAGATGATTTAGATGTGGATTTAATTAAAGGATCACATACCGTTGAGGTTATAGTTACGGCTCCAGATGGAAGCAGTAAGACATATACTGTTAACGTTAAGAAAGAACCTAGTAATAATACTAATATCGAAGGTATTAAGATTAATGGTAAAGATGGTAGTGTAACTGATGAGAATATTGTTGGTTCTAATGATAGTAAAGTTAAATTGGAGATTGAATTAGAAGATCCTAGAAGTAAAATTACTAAGATTGATGGAAAAGATATTAAAGATGTTGATTTAAATAATTATCCATTACAACCTGGTAAGAATGAAATAACGGTAACAGTTGTTGCTGAAGATGGAAGTGAAGAAACTCATACTATTGTAATTATAAGATCTGAAAGAACGATTCGTTTCTCTAGTGAAAAAGATTATGAATTTGATATTAATAGTGCTCCATATACTATAAATTATGAAATATTAGAAGATGGGGTTCCTATAAGTGATTTAACTAAAGATGATATCAAGGGTGTAAATATTACTATACCAGGATTCAAAGGAACTATTACAGTCGACCAAGATACTCCAGGTAAAGTAATTATAAATCCAACATTCGATGATGTTGGTAAACATACTATTGAAGCAACATATAATGGAACAAAAGATTCAAGGAGATTTACAATTACTTCAGATGAGTATTTTATTACATCTCCTAAATATGAATATAAAGCTACTTGGAGTAGTGATACAAAGACAACACCAGTTATTATCAATACTAATATCTTAGCTTATGATGAAAATGGTGAGAATTATGATATTGATGATTCAACTCCAGGTGTAATAATTATAAAGAATAGAAAAGATACAAAAGATAATGGTATAGTAAAATTAACTTGGGATTCAAGTAATGCTGACATCAAATTCGAGAAAAATAAAGATGGAAGTAATTCTTATATCTTAAGTGTTACTTTAAAGAAACCAGAGGACTTCACAATAGATGTTGAAGGAAGTATCTATGGTAGTGAAGTTGATAAGTTTAAAATTGATATCGAAGTAGTAGAAAAATATGTATTGATATTAGATGCTCAAGATGGTGTATTAAATAGTTTAGATAATAAAATATTTGAATATCTATTGGATGAAGGACAAGAATTCGATTTATCTCCTTATGAACCATATAAAGTAGATGATACAAAGAATTGTTATGTATTCCATTTTATTGAATGGGTAGATGCTTTTGATAGTACTAAGAAATATTCAAAAGATAGTAAGATAACAATTTCTAAGAATACTACATTGAATGCAACATATGAGACTGAGTCAAAGTATGACGAGATTTCTACGCAATCTTATATCGATTTAATCGAATTGGATTTATTTAATAGTGACAATGAAATGTATGAACCTGAAAATCTTATTTATCCAGGATTGGAAGGTGCTCACACAGTATATATTAAAAACACTACTGATGGGGTAATTAAGATTAAACAATTTACATTACAAGAAGAAACCTTATGTATAGCTCAACATCAATGTTTGAATATGGGATATGCAATAAGAAAGATTAATAAGACAGATAATACTTATTATTATGGTTCTTCAAATGGAAATAATGGTATAAATTATGTTATCTTAAATAAAGATCCATTAGCTGACAATGCTATTTATCCAAATCTTACAGGAAAGGGACTTGAAGGATATTATACTAATAGAGAAATCGATATTCCTGAGGATGAATATATTGAAGTTCCTGCTGGTGAGACTGTAGAAATCGTTATTCTATGGAAATGGGTAGAAGTAGATGATACGTTAGATACGCAAATTGGTAATTTAGCAGTAGAAGATAATAGATATATATTGAATGTTAGAGTAGGATTTGATAAAACAAATGAATATTGTACTTTAACAGAAACACCAAAAGATGAACCAACAAACAAAGAATAAAGATAAAAGGGAGTAATAAGATATGAAGTTGTTAAAAGCAATATTGTTCAAATTAATACTTGTAGTTATGGTTTGTATAGTAGCGTTCAATCTATACAACTTCATATGCTTAAATGTATTAAAAGAAGATCTTGCAACAGTGAATGGTTATGCGATACTAGAAGTAGTATCTGGTTCAATGGAACCAACCATTCATGTTGGAGATATGATTATAATTGATACAAAAGTTGAAAATTTTGAAAAAGATGATATAATAACTTTCTATGATGTTAATGGGGCATTTGTAACTCATCGTATTATAAGTATAAATGGTAATAAGATGATTACTCAAGGAGATAATAATGAATCTCCTGATGGAGAAATGAGCACCGATAATATCGTTGGTAGAGTAGTAAATACTATTCCTGCAGCTGGAAAGATATTAGCATCATTAAAAAGCCCATTAGTAATGGGGCTTATACTCGTTATAGGAATTCTTATTTGTTTCTTAACAAGTACTGATGAAAATTTGGTACCTGTTGATTTAACAGATGAAGAAAAGGAATTCTTAGAGTATAAGAAGAATAAAGTATTAGAAGCAAAAGCTAATAATGTTAACTTTGTTGATTATACTGAAGATGATAAAAAGAAAACTTCTAAATCAACAAAGAAGAAGTCGACTAAGAGTAGTACTAAGACGGAAAGTAAGAAGGCAAAAGAAACTACTGCTTCTAAGAAGACAAGTGCAAAAGCTAAAGCTACTCCAGTCGTTAAAAAGACTGTAAAGACTGATTCAAAGTCAAGTAAGACAAAGGCATCCAAAGATACTACTAAAAAAAGTGTCAAGACACCAGTTAAGACTACAAAGTCAAGTAGTAGTAAAACGGTAAGTAAGAAAGCTGCCACTAAGGCTACAGCCCCAAAGACTGCTACTAAGAAAAATGCAACCGTTAAAGCAACTTCAAAGAAAGTAGCTAGTGCTGAACCAAAAAGTAAAAGTACAAAAGTAGCATCTAAAGATGTAAAGAAAGTAGCAAGTAAAAAGAATGTAGCAACATCAAGTAAAAAGACTACAAAAGCTACTACTAAAACAATTAAAAGTGCTTCAACAGCCGGTGAAAAGGCAAAAACAACGAAAGCTGAAAAGAAATCAACTAAAGTAGCGCAAACTAAAAAAAATGATGTAAAAACAATAAAGAAGAGTACAAAAAGGGTTACAGGTACCAAAAAAACTGAAATGTGATATAATAGAAAGTAGAGGGGAACATGTATGGGATGGTTATTACATAGTAAAAAGTTTAAAGAAAAACTAGCCAAATGGATAATAATGTATATAGCTGTTATGTGTTTACTAGGATCAGTAATAACTTATTCTAAATACATAAGTAGTTTAGTCAACAAGGATCCATCACAAGTTGGTACTGCAAATTTTAATTTAACAATAGAGCCGGTATTTCAAGGCTGTGAGGAAAAAGATATTACTATAAAAGATGAAAATGGAAATGAGACTACGACAAAAGTAGAAAATTGTTCTCTAACTACAAGACCTACAAAGGGAATAGAGTATCTATTTACAGTTGATTATGATGAATTAGATGTTAATACAGAAATTATTTTAAGAATGGCTTTTAATAGTGTCTCACTTCTAAATTATAAGAATATAATTCTTTCTGAAGTTGAGCTGGATGCCGAAGGTAAGGAATTCAAAGAGACTCCTTTGTTTAAGTTTGATGATTATGAAAATAATAGTGATAGAATAACAATTGGAGATTATGGTGTTAAAAGAGGTAACAATAGTATCTTATTAACAGATGTTCTTCGAATAAAAGATGTTTATAATTTTGATGGTGAAGGAAATATTGTTGGAGATCGAATTCATCGTGAAAAAACTTTCAAGATAAAAATGGAAATTAATGAAAATAATGTTGCTAATCGTAATGATTCATCTACTTCTGTAACTATTCCACAAGGTGAATATGTTTATAATAAAGAATTTAAAGATGAACAATTTATTACAATTGGTTTTACAGCAACACAATTTAGAGATGACTCTGAACTAAGTAGAGATTAATAGGAAAGAAGGTGATTTTATGAATAATTTAAAAAAGGTTAATAAAATCTTAGCTTTTACTTTGTTAATATTTGGTGTACTGGTTTTAGCAGATTATTCTGAATCAGCTTCTAGATATTATAAAGATAAAGATAGTATAGTATTTGATACTAATTTGAAACAGCTTTATTATGATACAGGTGGAGATAGAGTTCAATTTAATATTCTTGCTAAAAATAGTACAAGAGAGAATGTTGCGTATCAATATGTATTTGTTAGAAATAAATCAGCATATACACAAGAAGAGCTAGATGCTAATCTTGCTGAAGAGTATACAATAAATGTTGATAAAAATTGTACTATAAAATCTGTAACAAGTGGAGCTAAATCATTTGATTTACCAGCGGATATAAAAAATACATATGTTGTAAAATTTGACGGAGCTCCAAAAGATAATGAGAAGGTTAATGTAGAGTATTATTGTTCCGTTAATATGGAAAATGATAATCCTGTTAGTACAAATGTTAAGATTTATGAACAGATTTTAGGTGATGATTCAGGATTCTTATATTTGAATTATTCTAATTCTGTTACTAAAAAGTATTATAGGGAAGAGATTCTTAAGGAAACTGGTATAAAGTTTGATTATGATACTATGATAGTTCCAACTTATACTTCTGCATCTGACATAAAGAAGAATGTAAGAACATGGTTGAGAAAGTATATAGAGGAATATAGACAAAAGAATAAAGATGTTCCAGAATTACAATCGATAATAACAGCAGGAGGACCTTTATCATCTCATACAACTGAATATACAAATCCTTTAGAAAAGTATATTTATGAAAAATTTGATGATTTTACTGATTTAGATTTAGAATTGTTAGGTTTAACAATTACTAAAGATGATGAAAACTATACTTTCCATATTGATGATAAGTTTGTGGGATATGCTCTAACTGATTGGCATTATGGGAATCCAGCAAAATTATTGTATTTCTCAAATTATCCAAGATATGATGAAGATACTACTGAAATATTTAATTACTATGTTGATAATTATTTGAGTAAGGATTATGATAAGGAAAAAATAGATGAATATTTCTTGAAGATTGGTGGAATAAATGCTGTTATTAGTGGTGAAGCAAGAATAAATCCGATGATTATGGAATATGAAGGCGGAGTATTAATGTTCCGTTCAAAATTCTTACAACCAATAGATATCGTTAATTTTAATAATGCTACTACTGATACTTCTCGTGGAAGAGCAATTGTAAATGCAATCTATGAAGGCATGAAAGAGACTTGGCCTGAAGAATTCTGTGATGAAAATTTAGGTGATTCTGCTTGTGCAAGTCAGGTGACAAAATTTAAAAATTACTTAGCTTCAACAAGGTTTATAAGAAATATTGCTCCTAAGGCAAGAGAAGATGTCGACTATCGAGATTATTTGGTTTATCATATCAATGATAAAGATATTTTGATTAGTTTATTTCATGAAAAGGATGATAATAATGTTGTTACTACTTATGCTATAGTTAGTGAATTGCCTGAAGACTTTAAATATTTGGAGGCAACAACAGTAGCATACTTGACTGCAACAGTTGATAAGGATAATAAGGTAAGACCAAATTCTGAATTGGTTACAGAGATAAAGAGTTATGCTTCTAAGTTAGATAAAGTATTTGATACAGATTATAGTGGATCAATAACAGAAACATTAGTAAATGCTTCTAGTTGGGATAATGGTATTCAAAGAACTGCCGATACTACATCAGGATATCAAATTACAGTAACATTTATTAATAAACTTGAAGCTGAAGGTAAAAATACTCTGAAGGTTGGTTCTGTACCTGATGCAAAGAAGGTAAGTAGTAACCCACCAAGTACTGAGGAACCAAGTGCAGGAACTGAGCAAGTAGATAATAATGAACCTACTACTCAATCTTCAGATACTCCTCAAGATAGTGGTAGTCAAATACCAAAGAAGGAGAATGAAGAAGGAGACGATACTCCTATTGATTCTAATCCTGAGACTACTGGAGATGGCACTGACGAATAAACGTATATTATATATACGTTTTTTTAATTTTATGATAAAATTATAATAGGTGATAATATGGATGATGGTACAATAGAATTGATATCTATCGATGTTATTGAAAGAATTATTAAGGATAATGATACGTATCAAGCTTTTATGCGCAGGGTAGCTGAATTTGAAGACATTGATGAAGCAGCATATGTAAGGGCTATTAATGATTACATGTCTTATGCTACTATTCATTCTAATGATATGACAGCAACTGATTTTAATCGAGTTAATTGTATTAATTTATCCAATGATATAGATATTACATATGATTATGATGAATACTTAAGTCGTACATTTAGCTGTATTTCCGTTGCAATGTTAAATCAGATTATTTCAGATGAAGCTACTTTTAATAAGTTTATGAATTTTGATATGAATCGTGAATTATTTGGGAATGTTGATATTACTAATTATTTAGATGAATTAAATGGACTTATTGAATATTATTATGAACATGATATCGAATTGAGTTCAATTCAAAATAATAGAATTAGAGCTATAAAAAGAAAATATTCTCTAAGGTTGAAAAGAACAGTTAGTTTAGAGGGATACACTGTAACAGATGAAATTGACCCAGAGTTATTTAAAAGGGTTATTGATAAGATAGATATTACTAGAGAACCTTTTTATGTAGCTAGAGCTGTTTATATTGAACTTGCTAAGTTGGTTAGTTATGATCCTAGTTTTTTGGCTTTAAATCAAGATGTTAGTATTGAGCAAGCAAATGACATATATAATAAGAAAGTAAAAGATATTACCTTAGATGATAATCGACTAGTATGCAAAGATTGGGCTGAATTATACTGTAGTATATTAAATCTATTAGGTATTAGAGCTGTTGTATCTGGAGATTTTCATAAATATGTTACATTTGATTGTGATGGAACTCTAATGAAAGCAGATGCCACAAATACTGTTAATACTTTGGATGATAGTCTATCTATGCCAGATTTGACTAGAATACAGATTGGACTGCAAACTGGTGGGTATGTATGTTTAGAGAAAGATAAAGATATAACAGATATATTACATGAAGTAGATAAAGAGCTTGGCTTTGCTACCAGTTCTATCGAAAAGAAGTATAATGAATTAGAAGAAAGATATCTGAAAATTAAAGCTCAAGAAAAAAATTATGATCAAAGAGTATTTGATTCAATTGATTTCTTAAGAAGAGTATCTTGTGATTCTTCATTAGATAATTTTGAATTATTTAAGTATATTACTGCTTTTAGTAAACCATTATTTAACAAAAATAAAGTATATGGAGTAGAAACTAAATTTATATGTGTAAAAGGTGCTGATATAGAATACGATGCTGCTTCTTTATTAGCTTATTCCTCATCAAATGGTAATATTAGATATATTATATTTACTAAAGGAGCATTAGAAGAAGTAAGTGAATCAGAGTTAATAGATCGAATCAATAATGGGCAAATTAAGGTACTTGGAAAAAACACAAAAATAATGGGGATAGATAAGGAGAGTTTTAATAATGGAATTACTAAATAAATTAAGAGTATTAGCAGATGAACTTTATAGTAAATCTAATAGTGAAAAGTACTTAATAATTAAGGAAATGCTAGAAGATGATAGATGTTTCTTTTATATCTCTTCTTCGACAGCTTTATCTATATTGAATGATTTAGGTTTTTCTAATGATGAAGCTTTAGTAATGTATGAAAAACTTATTAGTCCAGGAAGCTATAAAAAAACATTTGAGAGTATATCAGTAAAATAG
>CAMXBB010000034.1 GCA_947179265.1 uncultured Bacillota bacterium | reverse complement strand
AATATGATCTTAATAATAATAAAATTGGTATTAATGAATTTCAAGAATTAAATAGATTATCTTCTCCATATACGAATTTAATTGAAACTTATAATGATAGTTTTTATACCTCTAATAACGGAATTATGTATCGCTTTTCCAACAATGGAGAAATTTTAAAACAAAATGATTATAATTCTATTAAGTTACCAGAAATCAAAAATTGCAAAGAGGATGAACAAGGTGATGTTGTATGTACTGATAAGATGTGGGTTGATTCATACAATACAATGGATAATGGAACTATTATGGTTCATGGTTCAACTTCAAGTGAGAGTAGTGTTTTTGATGTTTATGATGAAAAATTAGATTTAAAGAAAAGATTTGTGCATGGTTTAAATGAACATGAAAGTGATGATGCAATATATATATCATCAGTCTATGTTGATGATAAGTTGTATGAATTTTATTCTTTCGGTGTTGATACACCATCAATTTTAGTAAGCATTATAGGGTAGGTGATGAGTTGTGAAACGTAATATTAATAGATTAATATTGTTAGGGGTATTATTGTTAAGTATTCCTTCAATTGTATTAGCTAGTAGTGATGCTGTAGTTGGTGGGCAACCAACAATAGGTGTTGTAGGTGCTAATGTATGTGAACCAGGATGGACCTGCCGATATTATACTGGAGCAGTAAGATTTACTTATGTTGATCAAGAAGGACATGCTATAAGTAATAGTTTTGACTTTGTTACTAAGAATAATCAAGCGTCTGGATGGACTTTCGTATATAATGCATTAACAGGAGATAAATCGAAATTAACTGGTAGCTTTTCCTTTGAAACAGCAAGTTATACTAACTTTCCTAAAATGCATGAGTTTATCAGTAATTATAATAAGCATATTGCTGAATTAGGTCATGGTACAAAATCAACTCTTTCAACAACTACCTATACTGGTGGTGAAAGTCGAAATGGATATGAAGCTGAGCGAAATTGGTTTAAAAGTTTAACTACTGCTGGATTGTCTGAAGAAGATTATCAAGCTAATGTTGAAGCTTTCGGATTAGCTATTCAAGATTTATATAGTGAGTTTAATGCTGAAGAGATGAAAATAAAGATTCAAGATGGATGCGTTAAGGGAGAAGAAATATTCCTTCAAATGGAACCATTATATGCAATCTATAGTTATGGACGTGAAGTAATATTAGGAACTATAAGAGATGTATTGCAATACTATTGGAATGGCGCATCTTCAGCTTTTAATTCCAATCAAAAGAGTGCATTGCTAAGATATCTAAATAATAAAGGTTTTTTATATACTATTTATTATGATAGACCTATAAATGCTCCAAACTGGGTTGGATATGAAAAAGTGTCATATGGTGAGTATAGTTTAACATCAGCAAGTAGTATGAATGATAAAGTTGGTTATGCCGTTGGACTTGACTGGATAAATGATTCTCGTAATGGATGTACTGGATGTAAATTTGAGGATGGAAAGTTCTACTATGATGATGAAGAGATAACAACATATGTAGATCCGTTTGAAGATCTATATGAATACATATTATCAAAGACCAAACCAGGTGGAAAAAATTGTTGTGGTTCTTTAACAAAAGCAATCGAAGATGGAGATACATCTGTTACTGATGAACAAAAAGAGTATCATGAGTACTATTGTGATTCTGGTGAAGGAGAACCTTGTACAATTAAAGAATTCCCAGAAATTGGAAAAGATCCTAAATATTATTGCCCAGATGGTAAGGAATGCTCTGAAGATGAATATAAGGAACAATGTGATGTTCCCGATTGTGAAAGAGATCCAAATGAACCTGAAGATCCAGGAAATAATTGTTGTACAGATGATCCAATTGAAGCTGGACATATCGAAGGTGTAGTTAATAATTGTTGTACAGATGGAACAACATCTGAAGCAAAGGAATATGATTTAGATAAATTATTCTGTAAAAATGAGTATTTAGGTGTTGATAACTTCCAATATAAATGTAATGCTGATTATTACGCTGATTCAACTGCAGATGTTGATGATCAATATTGTAAGATGTATTGTACTGAAAGAGTAAGTGTTGAAATTCCTAAACCGATAACTGCAATTTCTGGAAGATACTTTAAATTAACTGAGACATCTCATGGAACTAAGTCATCTTATATTGAAGGATTCAAGAGATGTAGATTGATAATCAATTATGATAAATGGGAACAAGATTATTATGATATTGTAAAAGCCGAGGAAGAAGCTTATAATGATTTCCAAAAGAATAAGGCTTATGAGTTAATGTATGATGATGCAATTAAAGCTAGTACGCAAGAGACTGAAAATGTTACGGTAAGTCAATCATGTACTTCTAATAAGACTTCAAATCTAACTATAAAGCAATGTTCTAAAACGTATAAGAATGAAAATATTGATAAGAATAAGTGTTATAATCTTACAGAGACTGTAGATGCAAATGGTACTAAGATAACTAAAAATGTTACTAGTTGTAAGTCAGGAGATGCCAAAGATACATGCTATGTAACTAAGAAGGAAACAACAACTTCTACTTCTAATTCAACATGTAAGATAAAATATACTAAATATCCATTTAAGAAAATGTATGATATATATAGTGTAAAAATCGATGAAGATAAACGTGATGATTGTGAAGATATCTATGAAGCTATAGAGTTTAAAGCTGGAAATAAATCTAAGACAAGTCATGATTTAGATTGGGCAGCATGGAATATCGATGATAGTGATTGTAGTGATGCTGTTAATAATAAGACAGGATCTAAAACGACGAGTACTACAAATTCAACAACAACTACTAGTTGTACAGCTACTAGAGGAAATTCAGTAGTGGAAAGTCATAAGGAAAATGTTGAAGAGAACAAGAAAAAATATGAGGAAGCCGCTAAGGCTGCTAATGAAGCTTTGAAGAGTAATGCTCAATTAGCAAAACAAATGGAAGAGACAATTGATAAGTGCGATAAATACTTTACTGATTATAAGGGTTCAAAGCCAGAAGAAAGTTATCAATTTAATGCAACGCAAAAATTCTCATATACTCAAGTGTATATGAATGAATTAGGACGTCTTCAAATGGATGAAATATTTGTTGATTTTGAAGAGACTCCAGGATGTGTAATCGATGAAGCCGTTGTTACAAATGTTAATGATGACAAAGATGGCTTATCAGAAAATCGTTATTCAGATAAAAAGTATGGAAATGGTTTTGAATCAATGACTGACTTTAGTGATGGTGATTTAGCTTATCAAGATACAGCTAATGGATTTAAGAATTTCTTAGATACTAAATATGATGCTGATAAGATATTTACGACTGATGCTAAATATCATGTAACATGTAAGTGGGATGAAGGAGAGAACAAGCTTTATACACTAGTTCCTAGTGGAACAGCATCGGAATCAACTAGTGAGATAAATTATACTCAACATAATCAAGAGTATAAGGTTTATTTATCGACACTAGATGGTACTTATGAAACCTATTGGGATATCAATGGTTTAGGAACTAATGGTCGCTTTGATAAGTATTTCAAAGAAGCAGGTAATACTTGTTCAGGACAAAAGCCAAATGAATCACCAGCTCAAGAAACTTTATCTTGTAAGATTCATTCTGAACATGAAATCGTATTAACTGGATATTGTAATGGTACTAATGGTACAGATACAACTGCAGATCCAGCCGATTGTGATCCATATGAAGAAGGATATAGACTATTTAACTTTAAAGTAGTAGATCCTGCTAATCTATTCCCATCTGGAGTAGGTGCAGGTGATAGAGAAGTTGCGAAGAATTGGACGGTTACCGAAGAGGGTCAAAAGGCAATGCAAGAGATTGAAGCTTTAGGAAAAGCTGATATGACTTATGCTCCTGAAAACCTAACATATTCATTCGTTTTAACTCCTACAGATATGGGACACATAAAGAATTATAATGCAGGACAAATAAGTGCTGGGGGATATAGTGACTTCACACTAGTATGTTCAAGTGAAAGTTGTAATGCAGGAGCTTGCGACAAATGTAAGTCTCCATTCCTAGAAAACTTATCAAACGGAATAGTTAAATATGATAATACTAATCATAAGGTAAGTGGTTGGGGAAATAAAAACAAAGATTTAACAGCTGTTAGAAAAGGAAATGGCTGGAATTAATAGAGAGCTAATTATATTAGCTCTTTTTATTGTAAAAGTAGTAATTTCTTTGATATAATGATATAGATGATAGTAATCGGAGTTGATTATATGAATGGGAATACAAGAAGAAAATTAAGGAAAGAATATATCCCTTTGATTATTGCTTTATTGGTATTAGTGGTATTGGTCCTAGCTTTGATAATTGTTATCTTTTATAAGGACAATAAAGGATTAGTTGTACCAGATTTACCAGATAAGGAAGCAATAAATGTTGGAGTATATGACTTTGAAAGTGGTAAATATAGTGGTGATAAATTAGATACGACAGATACTAAGAAAACTAAAGTTTCATATGAAGCAATTACAGATTACTATACTAATGGAATATTTATTTCGGATCCAATAGTAAATTATAATAATGAAGAATTTATATTAAGAAGTGGAACTTATGCTCTTAATCCTTATGTATCTGTTATTGATATGAAGGGGAAATTAAAGTGGGTAAGTAAGCTAGCTTTTGCTGAATATGAGTCTTTGACTATCGTTGATGTCATAAAGCATGAAGATAAATATCATGTATTTGCTGTAGGAAATATAGCAAATACCAATAAAAAGGATAATTTAATAATCAAATTAAATAATAATGGTGCTGAAGAAGCAAGAGAAGTTATCAGTAAGGATTCTGATAATTATTTAAGAAGTGTAGAGATTACTGATAAAGGATTTGTTTTGATGAGTGATGGTCAAAACAATCTAGAAATATATTATATTGATTTTGATTATAAAATGATTAAAAATCCATTTTATTTGAAAGATTCTAAAGATAACATCTTTAAAACTTATATTCCTTATATATCTGCATCAGTAATAAATAATGAGGTTGTTACAATGATAATAAGATATGTTGGTGTAAGTAATGATACGATGTATCTTATAAACTATGATCTTAATAAGAATCATATAACAATCAATAAGTTTGGAGCATTAAATAATCTAGCTTCTCCTTATACTGATAAGATTCACACTTATAAAAACAATTTCTATATGGTATATCATGATGTAGCTTATCTATTCTCAACTGGAGGATCTTTGATAAAAAAATATGATTATAGTTCAATAAAACTTGATGATATGAAAGATTGTGAAGTTGAGGAGGGAGACGAAGATACATGTGCAGATGAACTTTGGATTGGGGAATACTCTACTCATGATAATGGAATTTTTATGGTACAAGGAAATACAACAAGTGATAATAAAGTAATAGATGTTTTTGATAAAGATTTGAAAATAATAAAAAGATTTATGCATGGTGAACAAGTACATGATGGTGAAGAAATGGCTTTTATATCATCAGTATATGTAGATGATAAGCTTTATGAGTTTTATTCATTTGGTGTAGAAACAACTTCAATATTAGTAAGTATTATAGGATAGGTTGGTAGTTATGAAAAAAAAGATATATGGTTTATTTTTGGCAATTATGTTATTAGTATTAACTTTTCCTTATATCGTTTTAGCTGCTAGTGATTCAGTAGTAGAAGGTGATCCAGGAAAAGCTGGAAGAGGTAATAATAAATGTCAAAGCGGATGGACTTGTAGAAATTATACAGGTGCTTTAAGATTTACATATGTTAATCAAGAAGGAAAAGCAATAAGTTCTAGTTATGATTTCCTAACGTTAGATAACCAAACAGCAAAATTTCAATTTGTTTATAATTCTTTACAAGGTGATAAATCTAAACTAACTGGAGGATATAAATATTCAATATCAAGTAATGGTAATTTCCCTAAGATGAGCACTTTTGTTGCTAAATATAATTATTATATTGATAAGCTAGGTAAGGGTAAGAAGTCTTCTTTACCAACTTCAGGGAATACTGGTGGAGATAGTAGAAATGGTTGGTCTAGCGAAAGAAGTTGGTTTAAAAGTTTAACTGATAAAGGATTATCCCCAGAAGTATATCAAGCTAATGTTGAAGCCTTTGGCTTAGCACTACAAGATATGTATAGCGACTTTAATGCTGAAGCTATGAAATTAAAAATTAAAGAAGGATGTAGTAAGGGGGAAGAAATTTTTATCCAAATAGAACCAATGTATTCAATATATAGTTCAGGAAGAGAATATGTTTATGGAACTCTTAGAGATATAATACAATATTATCAAATTTCTTCTTCTCCGTATTCATCACAACAAAAAACGGCTTTAATTAATTATATAAATAAATATGGTTTTTTATGGAACATTTATTACAATAGACCAATAGATGCATCAAACTTTACTGGATATGTTGCCCAAGATAAATCTTATAAATTACCACTTGATTTAGGTAGTGTTGATCAAAAAAATGGATTTGCAGTTGGACTTGACTGGATAAATGATTCTCGTAATGGATGTACTGAATGTAAATTTGAGGATGGTAAGTTTTATTATAATGATGAAGAGATAACAACAGCTGTTGATCCATTTGAAAATCTATATCAATATGTTTTATCAAATGCAAGTGATGGTGGAAAAGATTGTTGTGGGACACTTAAAGAAGCTGTTGATGGTGGAGATGCATCAGTAACAGGTGATTTAAAAGAAAACTATGATTACTATTGTGATTCTGGTGAAGGGGATCCTTGTACAGTTAAAGAATTTCCAGCACTAGGAAAAGAAAAGTATTATTGTCCAGATGGTAAGGAATGTTCTGAAGAAGAGTATCAAGAACAATGTGATGTACCATTATGTCCTGATGATGATGATCCGGAAGATCCAGATGATCCTAGTGATCCTAGTGACCCTGGAGATCCAAGTGATCCAGGAGATCCAGATGATCCTCGTGATAACTGTTGTACCGATGATCCTATTGAGGTCGGAAAGATTGAGGGAGATGTTCATAATTGTTGTCCAGACGATGGTGAACCGTCAGTTGCTCAAGATTATAAACTTGATGATTTATTTTGTGATAATGATTATTTAATTGTTAAAGATTTCCAATATAAATGTGGTGCTGATTATTATCTTGATTCTGATGCTGAATTAGATGCAGGAGTAATGGATGACTATTGTAAGATGTATTGTACGGAGAGAGTTAGTGTTGAAATACCAACTCCAATAACAGCTACATCAGGAAGATATTTTAAATTAACGACAACTCTTCATGGAACTAAGTCATCATATATTGAAGGATTTAAAAGATGTAGAATAATAATTCAATATGATCAATGGGAAGATGATTATTATGATGTCGTAAAATATGAACGAGATGCATATAATGCTTTCCAAGAATATAAAGCATATGAACTCATGTATGAAGATGCTGTTAAAGGAAGTACTCAAGAAACCGAAAATGTTAAAGTAACACAATCATGTACAACGACTACTTCTGTAGCTTCTAAGCAAACAGGCTGTTCTAAAAAATATGAGAAATATTTAGATTTAAATAAGAATAGATGTTATAATTTAACTCTTATTCCAGGAGCAAAAGGAACTACAATACTATATGAAGCTAATCCAGATGGTTCTATAAAAAGTACTGCTTGTAAAGCGGGAGATTCTACGGATACTTGTTATATATCTACAGAAACCACTTCTACTTCAACAAATGAATCTACTTGTCCTATTAAATATACTAAATATCCATTTAAGAATATGTATGATATTTTTAAAGTAAAGATTGATGAAGAAAAGCGTAATGAATGTGAAGATGTATATGACGCAATCGAATTCGAGCCAGATAAAAAGAAGTCAACGAAAACAAAACATGACTTAGATTGGGTTGCATGGAATATTGATACTAGTGCGTGCGATGCTGCAGTAGAAGAAAAATCAAAGGATTCTAAAACTACAGTAGGTAATACTACGACAGAGAAAAATTGTGATGCAACAAGAGAAATATCTGAAGCTGAAAAGCGTCAAGAAGATGTTCCTTCAAATAAAGATATATATGCGAATGCTGCTAAATCAGCAAATGAAGCATTAAAAGCCAATGCTGGATATGCTAAACAAATGGAAGAAGCAATAAACCAATGTGATAAATACTTTACTGATGAAAAGTATAAGGGATCAAATGCTGAAGCAAGTTATCAGTTTGAAGCATCACAAAATTTCTCATATACGCAAATGTATTTAGATGAAAATCAAGAGTTAGTCTTAGATGAAATATATGTTAATTTTGAAGAAACTCCAGGATGTCAAATTGATCCAACAGTAACAACTGATGTTGATGATGCTGAAGATGGTCTTAGAAAAAATCAATATTCTAAAAAGTATAAAGATGGAGCTGAAAGCATGACCGACTTTAGTGCTGAAAAGGATTTAACTCATGTAAAAAATCAAGATGGATATAAAGCCTTCCTTGATGAAACTTATGATGCTGAAAAGATATTTACAACCGATGCTAAGTATCATGCAACATGCCAATGGGATGAAGGAGAGAATGTACTTTATACGTTAGTACCAAGTGGTACTGCATATGAAGAAAAAACGGAATTCAATTATACTGAGCATGGACAAGAATATAAAGTGCATCTATCAACTCTAGAAGGAACATATGAAACCTACTGGGATATTAGTGGACTTGGTTCTGATGGACGTTTCGATGAATTCTTTAGAAATCCTGCTAATACTTGTTCAGGAAGACCTATAAAAGATACAACTTTAACTTGTAAGTTTACCGCTTTACATGAGATTGTTTTGACGGGATATTGTAATGGAGGAGAAGTTGCAGTAGATCCAGCTGATTGTGATCCATATAAGGAAGGATATCGACTATTTAACTTTAAAGTAGTAGATCCAGCAAATCTATTCCCATCAGGATTTTACCAAGCTGAAGAGCCTATTGGTTATAACTGGACGACTCTAAGTCCTGGACCAAGAGTAAAAGAAATAATTGAATCTGTAGGAGCAGCCGATATGACATTTGCTCCAGAAAATTTAACATATTCATTTGTATTAACCCCAACGGATATGGGACATATCAAACAATATAATGCTGAACAAGTTCAAAATGGAAGCGGTGGATATAGTGATTTCACCTTAGTATGTTCAAGTGAAACTTGTAATGCAGGAGCATGTAAAAGATGTAAGTCAACGTTCTTGGATAATTTAGCAGATGGTAATGTTAGATATGATAGAATTAATCATAAAGTTACTGGTTGGGGTAATAGAACTAATGATATATCAACAATAAGAAATAAATATATTGCACTAGATGATAGTTTAGATGGAGGAATATAATGAAGGAAAGTATGTGGGGCTACTGGATAGTAGTATTAGGA
>CAMXBB010000033.1 GCA_947179265.1 uncultured Bacillota bacterium | reverse complement strand
ATGTTTGTCGTGGGCTCGGTGTTTTGTTTAATAGACATGTACTATTTTATTTTTAAATTCAAACCTCTTGTACATTTTTTTTTACATTTTTTTTTTTTTTTTTTTAGCAAGCCCTAACTGTTTTGTCAATAAAAATTTTGACGTTTTATGTAAATATTTTTACATAATAAAAGACAAATAATTTTTACTCATTTGTCTTTTAATCTTAATTAATCTATTGGTTCTATTGGTTCATAATTTGGTACATCATATAGTTCTTTATCTTGTTCAATATTATTTAAATCTTTAGTTTCAAGTAAATCAGCTAAATCAATTTTACCATCATTATTATAATCAAGTTCTTTATCATATTTTAAATCATTAACAATATTTTCTTTTAAATCAGTAATATTATATTCAATTGCTCCTACTGCCCCAATAAACAATGTAGAAGTTATAAAGATTATTATAAATAAACCAAGTGTATCGATTTTATCATCACTTGAATCATCACTACTGAGTACTTCAACCTCATCATCTTCATCGTCTTCTTCTAAATCTTTCATTCCACTTGCTTCTAGAGCAAAGGCATCGGCACTAACGTTTAATGCAGCATTTTCAGCATCAGTCTTTTGATCAAATCTACTTGCAGCATTACCAAATGGTTTTACATCGCTTACTTCAATAGCTCCACTCATATCAACCTCTTTTTTCTCTTCTCCTAAACTACTAATAAATTCTTGATCCAATTTAATAGGTGCAATAGAGTTCTTTTTATCAGTGGCAGTTGCTATTTTTTTCTTAAGATCCTTACTTCGATTTTCTTCTTTTCTAGTACTAGGAATTAAGAATATAAATAGTATTCCTAAAATTATTAAAATAAATATTATTATAAAAATAATTAAATGCTCCCTAAACCAATGTTTTGTTTTAGTCATATTATCAATTGGATTTTTTAAAAACATAGCTTCGGTAGCAGTATCTCTTTTTACTTCTATTTCAAATCCTTTATGACGATATTTATCTTTATTTGGTCCAATAGAATCATAGTTATATAAAAATACTGTTGCACTTTTACCTACTCTAAATGCTTCCTTTATATCAAAAACTAAAATAGCATATTTTACATCATTATATACTTTATTAGAATCAGCTAATATCTTAACTGTACTATATGTTCCTTGATCCTTTTTTACTCCTTGAGTAATTTCAAAATCACCTAATGGAGCTATATTAACTAACTCTAAATATTTATTTTCATATGCTATTTCTTGAGTTAATGCGAGTACGTCTTCACCTTCATAACCAATAATCAAAAAGACTTGATTATCGATTATTTCGGTTTCAACATCTAAGATAGGTTCAAACTTAGAAGATGCTGCTAAAACATTAACATTAAGTATTAATAAACTTATGAAAAATAAAAGAAAATATTTTATATATTTCATATTATCACCTTATGATAATATTATATCATGTATAAAAAGAAAATAAACAGATTTCTCTGTTTATTAAACTAATACTTTCATTGTTCTTATCATTTGTTTAGTATAACCTAGTTCATTATCATACCAAGCAACTACTTTTACCATTTGACCACTTTCATCATCTAAAACTTCTGTTAACAATCCATCAACTAATGCTCCAGTTGATTTACCAATAACATCACTTGATGCAATTGGATCAAAGGTAATATCAATCACTTCATTAATATTTATTCTAAATGCTTCATTAATATCTTCTTTAGTTACTTTTGTTCCCAATTCTAAAGTTAAATCAATTACAGAACCATCGATTGTTGGAACTCTAAATGCTGAACCAGATAGTTTTCCTTCAAGATGTGGTAATACTTTACCAATAGCTGAAGCAGCTCCAGTACTGGCAGGAATTATATTAGTCATGGCACTTCTTCCACGTCTCGAGAATGCTCCTTTTTTATGTGCTATATCTAATGTAGTTTGATCATTAGTTGTTGCATGTATTGTTGTCATATATCCCTTAATAACTTTAAAGTTATTATCTAATATATGTAATACTGGGGCAAGACAGTTAGTTGTACAACTTGCTGCTGAGATAATCTTTTCTGTTCCATCTAAGATATTACTATTTACTCCATATACGATTGTTTTAATATTTCCTTTAGCTGGTGCTGAGATAATTACATGTTTTGCTCCAGCATTGATATGCGCCATAGCTTTTTCTTCACTTGTATAAAAACCTGTACATTCAAGTACTACATCAACATTTAGTTCTTTCCATGGTAAGTTATTAGCATCTTGTTCCTTATATACCTTTATTTCTCTACCATTTAAAACAAATCCTGATTCAGTATAACTAATCTTACTGGCATCAAACATGCGAAAGTTAGAATCATATTTTAATAAATAATACAAATCTTCAACACTTGTTAAATCATTAATTGCTACTACCTCTAATTCTTTATCATTCATAAGTTCTCTAAATGCTATACGACCGATACGTCCAAATCCATTAATTGCTACTTTTTTCATTCTATCACTCCTCAAAATTTGATCCACCTATAAATTCTCTTAAAAGATTATCATGACTTACATACTCAGATGGTATAGTATAAAAAGTCTTTAAATTATCAATAAGCCTTCTAGCTTCAAAATAATATTCACTATCAATATCAACACTATATAGAAGTGGCTCAACATATGCTTTTAATACGCCAAGTTCATATACATATGCTGTATTAAGTATAGCATCAACAGTATCAGTATAAGGGAATATATGTTTCTCTTCTCCTCTTCTTACACTTGCCCATGTTGCTAAACTTGCTACACATGAACGACCTCTAGTTCTAAAGTCTCTAATTATCCTTCTTAGTAAACGATTATCTGTTGTTGATACATAATTATGTCTATCAACATTTAATGGTGTTAATGGACTAATGTATACTTTATAACACATATCAGATAAATCACTTTTAATAAGTCTAGGATTGATACTATGTAATCCTTCAATTACTAATATATCAGTATCATTAACCTTAAAAGGATCAGTAATATATTCCTTTTCACCAATGATAAAATTAAATCTAGGAAGTTTTACCTCTTCACCATTTAATAAAGCATCTAATGTATTATTAAATAGTTCTAAATCTAAAGCCTCTAAACATTCATAATCCTTATTACCATCTTCATCTAATGGTGTTTCTCCTCTATTTAAGAAGAAATCATCTAGACTAATTGGATAAGCATTATATCCTAAACTAGATAGATAAAGGCTTAATTTTTTAGATGTTGTAGTTTTACCACTACTACTTGGACCAGCAAGTAAAACAATTCTCTTATCCTTACTAACAATATCTCTTGCGATATCATATAGATGATTATCAACCATGATATCATTTTTTCTAATCAAATCTTCAATATTGCCTTCAGCAACTATTTTATTTACATCACTTACATATTTCAAATGTAGTTTTCTTAACCATTCATTATATTCTCTAAATGATGAATAGATTCTATTTCTAAATTCGAATATTAACTCCCCATTAGTAGGATATACTAATACTACTTCATTATCTTTAATATAATATAAATCAAATAAATCTATTTCACCAGTAGATGCTGGCATATCATGTGAATAGAAATAATTATGTTGTCCTTCTAATTCAAACAAAGAAACCGTTACATTACTAATATTAGTAATATTAATAGCTTTTTCAACTTGATTCTTTTTCATAAAGAAAAGATAAGCTTCTTTAGAATCAATCACCTTTTTATTAAAAGGAATATTACTTTTAGACATCTTTATCATATGTTGTTTTATACGCTCTAATTTTTCTTTATCGATTACTACATCTCCTTGAATAGTAGCATAGATTCCTTTATCTAAACTATGATGAAATATAGCATCAGCATTATAAAGACGTTTTAGTGCATTACAAAACATGAACTTTAACCCCGATTGATATATCTTTATATTCATTTAGTATCACCTATTATTTATTATATCATCTTTATATTCATTTAACGACTAATTTTGTGTTTTTCTGTCAATACTTCACATCATAAAATGATTAATAAATACTAAAATATAATAGGTGATAAAATGTTAATACCAACAGTTTTAGAAAGAACAAATGATGGAAATGCCGTAATGGATTTATACTCACGTTTATTAAATGATCGTATAATTTTCATAAATGGAGAAATTGATGATAATCTTGCTAGTATTGTTGTATCATCACTACTCTATTTAGATTCTTTAAATAATGAAGATATTTCATTATACATCAATTCTCCTGGAGGAAGCGTGTCATCCGGGCTTGCCATATATGATACGATGAATTTTATTGCATCCGATGTATCTACTATTGGAGTTGGCCTTTGCGCTAGCATGGGAGCCTTTTTATTATCATCTGGTGCTCCAGGAAAAAGATTTAGTTTAACTAATACCGAAATAATGATTCATGAAGTATTAGGTGGATCTAAAGGTCAAGCAACGGAGATCAAAATACAAGCTGACCATATCCTTAAACTTCGAGAAAGATTAAATAAAATACTTGCTAAGAATACTAATAAATCAATAAAGAAAATCAATAATGATACTTCTAGAGATTATTATATGAGTGCCGAAGAAGCTCTTGATTATGGTATCGTAGATAAGATCATTACACATAAAAACCAAACTTAATGTTTGGTTTTATTATCTTAATTTAATGCTTTATTTATCAATATCTTTATTTTTTTCTACAAGTTCTTTTATCTTTCTAAAATGATGATTAATACCTGATTTAGTTATTTTATACTCTGTTTCCATTGTTATTATATCAGCTAGTTCACTCATCGTAGTTTCAGGATATTTTTCACGATACTCAATAACAGTCATCATTTTCTCATCCAAAAGCGTTAATAAATCATTTTCTCTCAAATATTTTATGTTTGCTAATTGTTCATTACATGTCTTCATCGATTTTTCAACATTAGCTTGTTCACAATTATTTAGGCGATTCACCATATTCTTATGATCACGATAGATTCTTATATCCTCATAATAGAATAAAGAAGTAATAGCACCTAACATCTTTATAAAATCACTTATCTCTTCAGATGCTTTTATATATACCATATATCCTTTATCTCTTTTTAATATTTTACTAGAGAAATTTAAAGATAAAAGTAATTTATTAGTTAAAACGGCAAAGTCTTCTTCATTAACTAAAAGTTCTAGATGATATTTACTTTTAGATGGATCATTGATAGATCCACATGCTAAGAAAATACCTTTAATAAATGATGCTCTTTCTTCATCACTATAATCTAAAATTTGTTTAACGCATAGATTAACATCAGCTAATATCTCATCAACACTCTCCTTAATCTCTAAAATATACATCGTCTTAGTTGTAAAACGTTTTTGAGTACGGATAGTTAATTTAATATTAATCTTATATAATCTCTTAATTAGATTAAACATTCTCCTAGCTACACTGGCATTTTCAATGAATAAAAATAATTCATTTTCTTTGATTATTCCACTGGTCTTAATATATGCACATACCTCAGCTAAAGATTCAACTCTTAAGGTTTCAATCTTAGTTATTTCATCCTTTATTTGCGTTGTAAATGAAGCCATATATAATCACTTCCTAAAAGAAATTTTATCATAAAAAGATAAAAATTCCAAAAATATTGGAATTTTAATTAATAATTTTTCTAACTATTTTTTTAAGGCTTTCATCAACTCATTACAAGCTTTAGTAGTTGATATTGAACTTTCCACTTTTTGCTTGATACTCATTAAACTACTCATAATAATAATTTCTAATTGTAAATTTTTATTTTCTATAGAAATTTTCTCTGGCATTATGATACCACACTTATTAGCTTCATCTGCTAAATAATCAAAAGAATTATTTTCAAAAGCATGCTCTCCATCATTTATTATTCTATCTTTCCAAGAAGTAATCGTATCTACAACTTGAGAATATAATAATTTTTTTTCTTCATCAGTTAAAGTTTCGCTATTAAGTAACTCTCTTAAATCCAAGATAAGACTTTCAAGAAAACTACTAGAAGATGCTACTTGTTTAGTATCTGTGAATAATACTAAAAGTCTTTCTAAAACACCTAATGATTCTTCTAAGTTTGTAACAGGGGGTATAGTGTTAACATGTCCAATAAATGGTAATAAAGAGTTTATCAATTCATTTTCAATATTATCAATAGTAAACTCCGTATTTTGTATTAATGTGATACGATAAGGACTGATAATATCATTAAATTCTTTAAGACAAGCTAATCTATCAACTTCCGATAACTTACTTATAGTATTTAGAAGATTATGGATATTTTGACCTAATAAAGATTCATCATTCCCACTAAATAGATTTTCGATTTCAATTATTCTTGCAGCTCTTAAATATATTCTATCGATTTCTTTATCAAAGTTTCCTTTAATATCACCATCTAAACTTATTAGAGGAGTATTACTTACTTGACTACTAAAATAAGTTGAAATTCTTTTTTTAGTATTGTCACATACATTTTTTAACTCCTCTAGTCCTTGTGTATCATTATTTCTTTTAAAGACATCAATCATTCCATATACTCTATCAGAACTATTATCTGGAATTTGCTTTCCATTGTAAGCATCCTCATAACCATTTATTTTAGCTAATAATTCTTTATATTCTTCAGAGTAAACACTAAAGATTAAAGCTTCTAATTTGTTTATAAAAGTATCTCTAATCATTTCAGGACTTGATTCTAATTTTAAAGGACTATTAAATGATAATTTATTTTTTTGACCTTCTAAATCCTTATGATATTGATTAATTAATACTTGAACTTTGGTAGTTAAATTTTTTCTATTTTCCAAATCTAACATGCTTTTAAGTTCTTCTAATTTTTGAAATAGAGTTCTTAACTCTTCATCATCATTAAATTCCTCTTTAGTATCTTTAGGAACTATAAAATCTTCTAATGGTAATAAAGAAATATGTACTAATTTTCTAGTCATTCTATAAAGCTCTGCCATCTCAGCAAGATTAAGAGGTTCACCATATATTACGATACGCTCAAAACTGAACTTATATAATCTTCTTTCGCGATGCCAATTTTTTAATAGCTCAGAAGCTCGACCATTTTCATTTACAATATGTAACTCTTTAATTGTACTAGGGAATGAATTATGTCCGATAATTTCAACACTATCATACATAACAACTTTTTCTAATGGATTATCTTCAAATGCACGATGACAAATAACTTTAACACTCGATGGAAGGGATAAAGATTTAATTTTATTATGTTTGTAAGCCCCATATCCAATTGTTTCTGTTCCTTCAGGTATTTCGGCAAATTCTAAATCCATATCGACAAATTCAAAACCTGCTATTTTATAAGGTAAGATATCTGGCTCATCACTATTAATTAATTCAAAGTATCTTCTTCTATTCTCTTGTTTTTCACTTAGAGCAACTAATTCATCTAAATATTCTAACTCTTTTTCAGTTAACTTTTGACCTGTAATTGTTATAGTATCAAAATATAGAAAAGCAAAACTACATTCATAAGCTAATATATTTAAAATCACAAGAGCATTACCATGAATATTATTAATGCAAAGCTTTTTAGTATAGGAAGTTATTGCACCTTTTTCTATATAGCTAATATTATCTGTTAAAGATATCTCTCTTGCCTCAAAAACCTTTGTTAAAGCACTGATTCCCCATAAACTTGATGGCAAAGAAAGCTTTATAACTTCAACACAATTATAATATCGCTCTCCTGTTATCGCTTTCATACCTTCTGGAACATCGACATACTTATCATCACCATAATATGCTATCAAGAAATCATTTCTAACATTCCAATTCTTTCCATATTTTTTACCCATTTTTATCACGCTCTTTTGTTTTAGTATTATAATTTAAAGCAAATTGAAAGTCAAACAACTTTTTTTCCAATAAAAAAAGGCAAATATCATTCAATATTTGCGTTTCTTAGCTCCTCTATAAAAATATCCAATTCCTCTTTTTCAATATATGAATTAATAACAAAATTATCTCTAACTGCTTTTATAAATTTATAATCTTTGGTTTCTATTACTTGATGCATTATACTTTTAATATCTAAAGCTTCGCTTGCTGCTGATATAAGTTCTCCTAAATAATATACATCTCTTATTTCGATAAAGTAATCGATAATCTTTTGAAAATTAAAATTGTAACGTGAATAATTGGTAGCGAGTCTCCAACATTCTTCTTTAGGAGACTTACCATTATTAATTGCTTCTAATACTAATTCATCAAATAATTCTTGATCGATTGAAGGAACATTATGAACCATCATATAAGAAGTTATCATGTCCATTAATTCATAGTTCGTCATGTCATTTGCAAGTTTTAAATATAACTCATTATTAATAACTAAATTATATGTATATTGATAACGCATCATTTTTCCACTATGGTTATTTAGTATCTCTCTTATCTTGCTAATTAATTCATCTAACTCTTCGGTATATTCTCTTAGATCTTCTTTGAGACTTACTAATTCTTCGATCAATTTCTCTTCATCGATAAATTCATTGATATATTTATATATTATCTTACAAAGTTTCATACTACTCTTCTTGCATCAAATAAGAGAATATTAAATAAGCCGTTTTTAATGAATCATGTCTTAAGACATTATCTTCAACTTTCCATAATTTATCTTTGATTACTTCAATACTCATTTTCTTTAGTACAGCTTCATCTAATTTAACTGGATCTTTTTGTTCTAAAGATGCATACTTCTTAGCAATATAAGAACTTATCTTAGCATCATTAGCGATTACTGCATCAATTGTTCTTTCGCCCAAATACTTTTCTAAATATTTAATATGATCAGATACTTTAAAATCATCAGTTTCTCCAGGTTGCGTTACTAAATTACATACATATAACTTCTTAGCTTTAGCATCTTTTATCGCACTAACGATTCCATCAATTACTAGATTTGGAGATATACTTGTAAGTAAAGAACCAGAAGAGAAAACTATTAAATCTGCATCTTTAAGAGCTTTCTTTATATCATCAGATACTTCTATTTCTTTATCATATTTTACTCTTTCAATTATCGATGAACTCTTAGTAATACTCTCTTCACCAATAATCTCTTTACCATCCTTAGTTACACCAATTAGATTAACATTCTCTTCTGTTATAGGTAAAACATTTCCTTTAATATCTAACATTCTTATAAGAACAGGTATTGATCCTTTAAAATCCCCTTTAATATCTAATAAAGCTGCTAAGATAAGATTTTTTATAGAATGCGTTTCTAACTGTGAACTATCCTTAAAACGATAGTTCATCAACTCTTTTACTTCATTACTAGCATTCGACATCGAAAGTAAAACCTTTGATATATCCCCAACTGCTGGAATATGCAAATCTTTTCTTAATCTTCCAGTACTACGTCCATTATCAGCAACCGTTACAATTGCTGTTACATCTACTGGGAATAATTTTAAACCTTTTAGTATTTGTGAAAGTCCAGTTCCACCACCAAAGATTACTACCTTTTTCATATTATCACCTGTAATATATATATTAT
>CAMXBB010000032.1 GCA_947179265.1 uncultured Bacillota bacterium | reverse complement strand
ATCATATACTTAGTAATAATAATTATCATAAGTGAATATATAACTACTCTATAATCAAATATGGATAATGATATTATTAACATCAATATATCAAACACCCATGTATATAACTTACTATGAAATCTTGTAAACTTACATAGTAATTCTTCAAACAAGAAGATAGTTCCAGCACCATAACCTTGTTTGCAAATAATGCTATAACCATAACCACTTAATACTCCACCAACAATAATTGTTAACATTATCTCCGGAAAATCGATTGTAAAATATGGAGTAAGTAATGACGTTAAATAGATAAATAAAGGAATCAATATCGATGGTAATAAATATTGCTTTATAATCTCTTTATGTTTTCTCGACAACAATGATGCAAAAGAAATTGTAATAATATTTAATAATAGCAAATTAACTTCAATACTTACCCCATTATAATAATAAAGAATTGATGCTACTCCATCAAAACCATAGGTTAATAATTCAAATGGTTTTAAAACAAAATTGATACTTACTGCAACGAGTAAACATCCAATAAGTAAATTAAATACTCTAATTATTCTTTGCATGTTCTTCACCTTTTACCCTAAGATAAGCTTCTATAAAAGGATAAATATCTCCATCTAATACCTTACTAGGAATATTTGATTCATAATTACTTCTTACATCTTTTACTAAACTATATGGTTCTAATACATAGTTTCTTATTTGACTTCCGAAATTTATATTATCATTTCCTTTAAGAGAATTAATCTCATCATTTCGCTTATCTAACTCTATCTTTTTTAGTTTACTCTTTAATATTGATAGAGCTATCTCTTTATTCTTTATTTGACTTCTTTCATTTTGAACAGTTACCACAATTCCACTTTGTAAATGAGTAATACGTACTGCTGAATCAGTTGTATTAACTCCCTGTCCACCATTACCACTACTTCGATATACATCAACACGTATCTCATCATCTTTAATGACAATATCTTCAATATCAGTTAATTCAGGAGTTACATTAACTGCAGCAAAAGAAGTATGTCTTCTGGCATTGGAATCAAATGGGGATATTCTAACTAACCTATGGACACCAATTTCACTTTTTAAATATCCATATGCATAATCACCCTCAATATAAAGCATTACACTTTTAATACCTGCTTCTTCACCCTTTTGTTTATCGATTATCTTATACTTAAATCCAAAAGAAGTAGCAAACATAGTATACATACGTAGAAGCATATCCGCCCAATCACATGATTCTGTTCCCCCAGCACCTGGATGAATCTCTAAATAACAATTATGGCTATCGAATTCACCGTCTAATAAAATCTTTACTTCAAATTCATCCACTTCAGTTTTAATATCATGCAATGATGATGATATATCTTCTAAATAGTGATCATCACCATCCACAATGCTTAGCATTTCTGTATTCATATCGATTGATGATAATAATTCATCATATTTTAGAACATCTTTTTTAATATTCGATATTTTTTTTGCTAATTCGTTAGCATAATCAGGATTATTCCATATGGATGAATCGTTATACTCTTCTTCTAAGCTCTTAAGTTCCTTCTTTTTACTATCGATGTCAAAGTGACCTCCCAACAGATAACAACTTATCTTTGACATTTCTGTACTCATTCATCATTTCTGTAATATTCACGATTAACACCTCATATTAATTTTAACATATTTAAAATATAAGTAAAGAATTCATTTTATCATAAAAAGGAATGATTATTCTTCATTCCTCTTTTTTCTTAAAGTAATTTGTTCTTCATTGTCAGCATAAACGACGCTAAATTTGTTTCCCTTAAGATTTTCCTCGATCGCAATTCTTTCATACTCAATCATCTCATCAGGTAAATTATAAGGATCTGCTGAAATTAATGCACTACATTTATCTGGTTCCATAATATTTATAATTCCTTCAAATCCTCTTATCTCAAAAAAGACATCATAATAAGGTGGTAAAGACTTATTTCTTCTATTTACAACAAAAGTATCAACAATATTTTCAACTTTTACTGTTATTCCTAGTTCTTCTTTTGCTTCTCTAATCAAAGCATCATAAGGATTTTCTCCTTCTTCAACATGCCCAGCTGGTAAAGCCAAGAATCCACACCAAAGTTCAGTGCCTTGTCTTCTTTGTAATAATATATGCCCCTTACTATCCCTTATTATCATATATACTGCTGATAAATGACTTGCTTTCATCTTGCTACCTCCATCATGCTATATCTAATCATTCATTTTTTTTACTGGTGGTTTTTTATCTGTTTCTACAGAATCAGTTGATCCGTAGTAAGGATGTCCAACACTATCATTTTTTATGACTAAATCATAAAAAGGAAGGCCAAGATTGTCATAAATACTAACAACCTCGTCACGTGTTACTCCTTCAGTATACCATTCAAAATATGTATTATAGTATTTACTACGTTTAAAAGCATCTAATCTACCAGAAACCGTATATAAAGAGATTGGTAAAACTCTATTTTTGACAGTATCTACTCTTCTAAAACCAAATCTTTCAATATCTAATGCTTCATCCAAAGCCTTAACTGATTTGAATGTTGCTTCACCAACATCAAGATTACTTTCAATAAAGTCTGTTAAATAAGACAAAACTTTAAAAGCATCTTCTCTCTTCATTCCCTCGGGTAATCTAAATGGTTTTAAAGGCCAGTCGATAACTCCATGTCCTGGTCCTCCATTTATCCTATGATAATTCACATAATGAAGTTTATAGAATTCACCTTCACCAACTTCATGATCTTCTAGCTCAACATCATCTTCTTTATCAAGTATTATATCTCTTATTTTTATTAACTTTTCCTTAAAAGTCATACATTACCTCCTAAATTATATATTTACAACAATGCATTGTTAATAACTCTTAGTTTATCCACTCTTTATCTAAACAATAAGGTATTACTTCATTCTTCAAGGTATTTGATAAAATTTCAACACCTAATGAACTATCATACCATTTAAAATTCTCTATTTCTTCTGATAAAGTTAGTTCTCCGCTTAATAATCCATCATATTTAAATACATAGAAATGAATAGGTGTTACTCCATCACTAGTTGCTATTTCATCAAATTCCATAATTAAGTTCAACTTATTTGATTCAAATATAGCACTACTACCTAATTCTTCATGACATTCTCTTATTGCTGCTTCTAGTGGTGTTTCTCCATCTTCTACTCGCCCGCCTATCATTTGATAAGTATTTCTCTTGCGAGGCTTATCTATCAATATCTTTTTGTCTTCAGAAATAAATATTGTACCAACTACATCCATATCACACCTCTTACTTCTTTATTAATTTTTTCGATTCTTTGATACTTGAGATTAATACTCTATCAACATCTACTCCATAACAGCTCTTTGCAGCATTATAAGCTAACATACAAGTTGTCATTGGACCAACTGCACCAACTGGTGGAGTTATTAATGATGCTTTTTCTACTACATCATCATATAAAACATCACCAACTATTTTACCAGATTCACCACTATGAACACCAACATCCACAACAACTGCACCATCTTTAATATAATCGGCTGTTATAAATTCTTGTTTATTTAAAGCTGCTACTACGATATCACACTGACTGGTAATATTAGCTAAGTCTTTAGTATGTGAATGACAGATTATTGGAGTTGCATTATCATTTAATAATATTTGTGCCAAAGGTTTTCCAACCACACTACTCCTATTAATTATTCCTACTAGACTACCATCTAAATTAACATCATAACTCTTTAGTAAAGTTTCTATACCTAATGCTGTACATGCTTTAAAAGAGTTTTCATTAGCTGCTAACATACCTGCAGATACATTGGTTAATCCATCAATATCTTTCATTGGGTTTATTAAATTTAATATTACACTTTCATACTTTTGTAATTCTTTTGGTAAAGGTAATTGAATCATTATACCATCAATAGTATGATCTTCATTTAATCTTTCAATATAATCTATTAAAGAAGCGATATGTACACTATCAAAATGAATACTCTGAACACTTATTCCTGTTTCAGCATAAATCTTTTCTTTCTTCATCTTGGCATACATTTGCCCACCAAAATCATTACCTATTGAAATATCTATTATATTAGGTATTCTTTTCTTATCACTTAAAAATTCTCTTAAATTTTTGTATAGTACCTTTGTTACTACACTAGAACTCATTTTCTTATCTTCCATATCAAAACTCCCTCATTAATTTCTATAACCATTATATCATGATTAACTGATTTATTAATCAAAAAGTCGTTCTTGCATTCCTGTTGGATCATCCAAATACATCTTATAAAGATTATATATATCAGTATCAAAATAATCTATCTCTTTAAAGTTATCATCGAGATTAAGAATTACCCCTTTACGATAAGATGTGAGAATTGGAGAATGAGTTGCAATTATAAATTGACTTCCTTTTTCTACTAAATCATTTATAAGACATAATAAACTCATTTGTCTTTGAGGAGATAAAGCAGCTTCTGGTTCATCCAAGATATATAAACCATTAGGATAGAATCTATTTTGAACAAGTTTTATAAATGATTCACCATGAGAGCATTCATGAAGATTACCTCCATATATATCAAAAAGTCCATCATGATTTTCTTCTTCAATTCTAACTACTTCACTTGCTACATTGTAAAAGCTTTCAGCCCTTAAGAAGAACTTAGTAGATGGCTTATTGAATGTAGAAACTCTAATATAATCAGAAAGATTTGAATGCGTTTCTAAAGTTTTAAATTTAAAATTTTGTGAACCACCTTCTGGATTTAATCCAACTGCAACTGCTATTGCTTCAATAAATGTTGATTTACCTATTCCATTTTCTCCAACTAAAAAGGTTACTTGAGAAGTTAATTCGATCTTATCAAAATTTTTTACTACCTCAATATTGAATGGATATTTATTAAAATCTTCGATTCTGTCTCTCTCCAAAGCTATCCTTGTTACAAATAGTCGTGAATCTAAAGCCATAGAAACCACCCTTTCTTAAATTTTATTATACAATAAAAGAGACGAAAACGTCTCTTATTTTATTAATCTTTTTCAACACTTATCTTAACATCGTGTCCATTGATATCAACAACTTCTCCAACATCTTTTACCTCATAAGTAGTTGCTAGAGTTTCATCTTTAACATAATCACTAAACATTTCTAATGCTTCTTTGATATCATCATCACCATTATAGTATAGTTTTATTCTATCTGCGATTTCAAGTCCACTAGACTTTCTAATGTTTTGAACTTTAGATACAAATTCTCTTGATAAACCTTCTAAGATTAATTCACGAGTAAGTTCAGTATTTAGAATAGTAAATTGATTATTTTCCATACCTACATTGAATCCTTCTTTAGATTCAATTCTTACATCAACCATATCAGGTTTAATATCTAATCTACCACCATCAAAATCAATAGTTATAGTTTGTTCTTTAAGTATTGATTCAACTTCATCATTAGTTAAATCAAGTAAAGCATTTTGATAATCTTTCATCTTAGGTCCAAACATAGCACCACATACTTTAAAATTAGGCTTAATAGTAAAGTTCATATACTTAGATAAGTCATCTACGTAAGTAACCTTTTTAACATTTAATTCTTCATTTATTAGATTAACTAAATCTCCTAAAATACTTTCATATTTACCATCTATTAAACATTCAGATATTGGTTGACGAACCTTTATCTTAGTTTCTTCCCTTACATATCTACCAGTTGAAATTAAATCTCTTACTAAGTCCATTTTAACTTCAACTTCATCATTAATTAATGATTCATCATATTTAGGGAAGTCAGCTAAATGTACAGATTCTTCGCCAGTTAGATTCTTATAAATTTCTTCAGTAGTATAAGGTATTATTGGAGCACACATCTTACATAATCCAACTAATACTTCATAAGTAGTCATATATACTGACTTTTTAGAATCGTTATTTTCACTTGCCCAGAATCTATTTCTATTTCTTCTAATATACCAATTAGATAAGTCTTCAGATACAAAAGATGTTATCATTTTTACTACTTCATTTAAATCATATTTTTCATAAGCATCAGTAACACTCTTCAATAATTTATTATATTTACTTAATAACCATTTATCGATTTCTTCTCGCTTTTCATATGGAACATTACATTCATCAATATCTATTCCATCAATATTTGCATACATTTGGAAGAATGAATAAGTATTCTTAAATGGATTAAAGAATTTAGAGTGTACTTCCTTAACACCTGCTTCATCATATTTTAGTGGTGTCCATACTGGAGATGCATAGAACATATACCATCTTACATTATCTGCACCATAATTGGTTAATGCTATAGTAGGATCGATTACATTACCAGTAGATTTACTCATCTTTTTACCATTAGCATCTAATACCATATCATTTACTACAACATTTTTAAAACTAGATTCACCAGAAATAATTGTTGATATAACTAATAATACATAGAACCATCCACGAGTTTGATCTAATCCTTCAGCTATAAAATCAGCAGGAAATTGTGATTCAAATAATTCTTTATTTTCAAATGGATAATGGAATTGCGCATAAGGCATAGCACCTGAATCAAACCATACATCTAATACGTCAGTAACTCTTGTCATTGCCTTACCACAATCAGGACATTTTATATGTAATTCATCAACATATGGACGATGTAATTCCATATTTTTAACATCGATATCTTCTATTAACATCTCTTGTAATTCATCTAATGAACCAATAACATGTTTACAACCACAATCACATTCCCAAATTGGTAATGGGCATCCCCAATAACGATTTCTAGAAATACCCCAGTCAATCATATTCTCAAGCCAATTACTAAATCTCTTAGTACCAACATAATCAGGATACCAATTAATCTTCTTATTAGCTTCAATTATTTTATCTTTATAAGCTGTCGTTTTTACATACCAAGCTGGTTTTGGATAACTTATTAGAGGTGAATGACATCTCCAACAATGTGGATAATCATGGGTAATTTTCTCTTTTCTGAATAATTTATCATTCTCTTTTAACCATTTAACTATTTCAATCTCTAAATCTTTATCAGTTACCAATCTTCCCTTCCATGGTCCTTCAGTATAACATCCATCTAAACCAACAGGGTTAACAAAACCTATACCATTTTCATTACATACTCGATTATCATCAGCACCATAAGCAGGAGCTATATGAACAATACCAGTACCATCATCAGCAGATACATAATTATCAGCTATTACCTCATGACATTTTCCTTCAACCTTAACAAATGGCATAAGTTGCTCATATTTTGTACCAACTAAATCTGTTCCTTTATATGTTTCTAATACTTTATATTCGTCACCTAAAACTTTATTAGCTAAACTTTCAGCAACAATAAATTTATATCCCATTGATTCACATTTAACATATGCTAAATCAGGATTAACACAGATTGCAACGTTAGCAAGCAATGTCCAAGGAGTAGTAGTCCACGCTAAGAAGTATTCATCTTTACCAACAACTTTTAATGGAACTATAACCGTATTAACAGGATCATTTTCATAACCTTGAGATACCTCATTTTGTGAAAGTTCTGTACCACATCTAGGACAATACCATAATACTTTATTACCATGGTAAATTAATCCCTTTTTATCCATTTCTTTTATTATCCACCATTCAGATTCGATGAATTCATTACTACATGTTACATATGGATGTTCACAATCAATAAATTGGCCCATCATATCAGTTACTTGATTTATCTCATCAATATTTAATGCAGTAGCTTTATTACATTCCGTACAGAAATTTTCGATACCAAATTTTTCAATATCAGCTTTAGTTTTAAAACCAAGTTTTTTTTCAACATTTACTTCTATTGGTAATCCATGAGTATCAAGACCAATCTTTCTTAAAACACGATATCCTTGCATTGTTTTATACTTACAGAAAGAATCCTTAATAGACTTAGCAAGAACGTGATGGATTCCTGGTTTTGCATTAGCATATATTGGTCCATCATAGAATACCCAATCCTTTTTACGATTATCGATTGTACGATTTAAAATATCCATTTTTTTCCATTCATTAAGAATAGATGTTTCAACCTCATGAACACTTCTCTTATCTAGTTCCTTAAAATTTTTCATATTATCACCTTTCTAATTAATAAAAAAACTCACGAATTAAAGGACGAGACTTACCCGTGGTACCACCTTAATTCATGAGTTATTCATGCACTTAATCTCTTAACGCGAGTAACGTATTTAAGTTTCCCTAAATCGCATCAGAAGTGATCTTCAAATAAATTCATTTTACTGTTTCCACCAACCACAGCTTCTCTATAAACTTCATCATTTGACGTCTTCATCAATTGCTTTACAAGGTCCATTATATTCATAATTGTTTTAAAAGTCAACGTTTTTTATAAAAACTATTCGATATGCTCAATATTTAAAAGAATATTATTTTCGGAGAAAGTTAATTTGAAAGCTTCACAATAATGCCATTTACCATCAAAAATCTCTTCTCCTTTAAAGAAGAATTTTCCATTACGAATCTCACACCATTTAGTAAGTAGAAAAGTAATAGCAGTTGCATGACTTACGATTAAGACTCTTTTGCCATTATAATTATTTAACATTCGAGTTATAAAACTGAACATTCTTCCTCTTACTTCTTTTTGGCTTTCTCCATCATTTATTTTATAATTTTCATCTACTAATTGATGATATTCATAATCATCTGGTAATTGATTCCAAGAGGTTATACCATGAACTCTTTCTCCTAATTTATTAGATATATTAACTTTGACTTTATTTCGATAAGCAAAGTATTTAGCCGTACACATCGCTCTGACATAATCACTTGACCATACTGCATCTAAGTTTACAAACTCTGGATGCGCACTAGATGCTTTTGCAAGATTTTCACCAATAACGGATAAAGGTGATTTTATATTTGAAGTTATTAAATCATCAGTTAGTTCTTCAATTCCTCTATGTGCTTGAAAAGGTTTAGAATGTCTTAATAAATATATTGTTGTCATTATTCTTCACCTCTAATAAAATTATATAATAAAACATTAACATTTTAAATATATCTAGCTAGTAATTTGTAGTCAAAGTCTTATGATATGGCTTGTCATTAACGCTTTTATTTTGCCCCATTAACCAAATAAAATCATTGATATCCATTCTTGCAACTTGATTATTTAGCGCCTCAGCTATATAATCTATTGCCATTATGGTAGCTGCTCTTATCTCAACTTCTTCTTCGCTACCATTTATAATAGGAATGCCCGAATCTACTCTCTTTGAAAGGTCTTCAGAAAAATCTAATATTCCCATATTTCTTAGAGCTTGAGGAATCTTATAATCAGCACATCCAACTAAGTTGCTATAATCAACACTATAACCTCTTGAGGATTTTATATGAAGAATATCGGATGTTAATAATTGTGCTCTCTTATAAAAATAAACTCTATTATCTTTATAAATAGCTTCGTCCTGATAAAAATCTAAATTAGATACAATATAATTAAATAAATCTTCATCTCTAGTCATATCC
>CAMXBB010000031.1 GCA_947179265.1 uncultured Bacillota bacterium | reverse complement strand
GAATAATAAGAGTTTTGCAAAACTTTTAGCTCCTAAAACAGGTACTAAAAGCATTATATATGCAGTTAAACTATCTAATGGTTCTCATATATTTCTAAATACGACATTAGAAGATATTCATGTAGCATCAACTATATTGAAAAAGAATCTTATTTATATTGTAATCGTATTGATTGCTCTTTCAATATTAGTTTCAATATTTCTATCTAAAAAGATTAACAAACCAATACTTAATATAATTGCATCAGCAAGAGAGATGGGAAAAGGAAACTATAATGTAAAGTTTGAAAAAAGTAACATTGCTGAATTAGACGAACTTGCAGATGTTTTAACAGTAGCAGCTAGTGAGATGAACGCAACTACTGAATTAAGAAGAGATCTACTTGCAAATGTAAGTCATGATTTAAAAACTCCTTTAACGATGATTAAGGCATATGCTGAAAAGGTTAGAGATCTATCCTATAAGGATAAAAAGAAGATGGATAAAGACTTAAATGTTATCATCGAAGAGACGGATAGATTAAATGGTTTAGTAAATGATATTTTAGATTTATCTAAGATTGAAGCTGGTGCTGATACCTTAAATATTACTGAATATGATTTAGTAGATGATATCAAGTCGATAATAAAAAGATATGATATTATCAAAGAAACCGAAGATTATAAATTTGATTTGGATTTACCTAAGAATGCTATTGTATCTGCTGACCAATCTAAAATTAATCAAGTAATATATAATCTAATAAATAATGCTATTGAACATACTGGAGATGATTTAACTGTTAAAATTTCTTTAAAAAAAGAAAAAGACTGCTATAAGGTAAGTATTACTGATAGTGGTTCTGGGTTAAGTGAAGAAGAGAAGAAACTAGTTTGGAATAAATATTATAAGAAAGATAAGAAACATAAAAGGAATGTTGTTGGTAGTGGAATAGGGCTTTCAATAGTAAAAGGAATACTCGAAAGTCATGAATTTGAATATGGTATTGATTCTAAATTGAATGAATATACGACCTTCTATTTTAAAATAAAGGTGAACCATAAATAATTTCATATGAATTTCATCTTAAATAGTTATAATTGGTAATGAAAAGAGAAAGCTATAAATCCTATACAACGATTTAATATAAACTCAAACTCACATGTAAAAATTATTTTCTCTTTTCAAAGATACAATTTATATTGTATCTTTTTTGTTTTTTTGGTATTATATATGACGCATTAAAGGGGAGAGGTATGAATAAGTTAAGATTATATAAATTTTTGGGAGCAGAATTCTTTCAAAAGGTTGTGTTTAAAGTTGAAAAGCTTAAATATAATATAATGAAACGTATTCCAAATATTGAAGAAAAGATCGACTTTCTTATCGATAAGCAAGCTGACTTAGCAATATGGTTTAATAAAGATAAGAGAGAAGAATATGAAGAGAAACGTAAGTTCTCTAAAATGCGATATCGTAAGGAATTATATTCTGAGAAGAATAATAACTATCATTGTAGTATGGAATATCCGATAGAGTTTATAAGACAATTAGAATTTAATAAGAAAATTCATATGAGTGGAATCAAAATTAATATTGGATCATTGCTAGCTTTATTCGTTGGTAGTTTCATTTTTTCAATATCGTTACCTATTATGGTATTATTAACGCTTTATCAAGTAATTTGTTTAGTTGTCAATTTTGAATGTGTTAATCTTCAAAATTATAATTTAGAAAGATTCAATAATGAGAGATTACAACAAAAATTTAAAATTAAGACGGTAAGAAGTTACCAAAATAATTATAAAAAGTATGGACACGCTAGTGATAAAATAGAAAAATTAGTAAAAAAGTCTAGCACAATACCATCTGTTAGTGATACAATAGGTGTTATGGAAACAGTAGAAGAAAAAAGTGAACTTCTGGCTTTAGCACAAAAGCAAAAGAAGAAGTTAGCTTTAACAAGGAAAGAGGGATAAAATGAGTTATATAGAAGCATTTTTAGCACATTTATTTGCTAATTTAGGAGGAATTTTTGGAAATGCATCAACACTTCATAGTACAACTACTTTAGGAGGTACTTGGACAACATCAACAGGTTCAAACACTATGGATGATGCTGATAATATGGCAGTTTCATTACTTGGTGCAACAGTTGTATCTGTAGGAACTGCAGTAATTGAAGCTAGTGATGATGCTTTAAGTGAATATAAAAGACAAGCTGCATCAGTTGCAACAACTCAAGCTTATATTGAATCTTTACCAGAGAATGAACTAGATGAGTTAATCGAAACTTTAACTTTTGCAGAACCAACTGAGCCAAAAGAAGAAGTTAGAACTTTAGCTAAAAGATTATAAAACACAATTAATTTTGTGTTTTTTTAATTTATTATGCAAAAATATTGCTATCGTGAGTAGAAAATGATAAAATCAAAGTAGGGTAGGTAGTTAAGAAGGAGACACGAAGTATGAATAGTGGAAAAGGTAATATAATTCTATTAACAGTTATAGCAGTCGCTACTTTGTTAGTATCCGTTGTTGGAGCAACTTTTGCATATTTTAATGCAACAATACCTGGAACTGAGTCTCAAAAGACAATTGAAGTTACAAGTGGAACACTATTTGTTAATACAAATAGTTCTATAGTAGGTGCAAATACTATTGATGCTAATGGAATATTAGGAAAAAGGGATATAAATGTTACAGGTTATGTAACAGGTTCAACTAATCTTAATTATGATGCTAAATTAGTTATAAAAGAAAATACTTATGAAAATGGCGAGCTTGTATATACAATAACTAGCAAGAATGAAAGTAATAATGGTTCAACAATTGTTGCAACAAGTGAGCCAGTAGCAATACCAACTGGTGCTAGTACCATCAATTTAGGAAGTGGACTTTTTGCTGGACCGGCTGCTAAAGGTGCTAAACATACCTATGTATTAAGTATTCAATATGTTAATGCAGATGGTGTTCAAGCGGTGGATAAAAAGTTTAATGCTACGATATTAGTTGATCAACCAAGTAAATAAGACCGAATGGTCTTTTTTCTTTGTTGAATTATAGATTCTTTTTTATTATAATTATAATAGGAGAATTTAATGAATAAATTGGGTTTAAAGCAAATAACTAGTATATTTTTTAAATTGCTATCGCTTTTATCATTGATAGTACTTTTTGTAGTTGCTGTATTTTTTCTATTCTTTATCTTAGTTAATCAAGTTGCAAGAATGAATAATACAAGGCCTTTAATAAGTATATTTACGATTGTAAGCCCAAGTATGGAACCTAATATAATGGTATATGACATTATCGTTGATTTAAAGGTAAATAATGATTCTGAATTGAAAAAAGGAGACATAATTACTTTTTATTCAAATAGTATTAATACAGGTGGATATACTATTACCCATAGGATTTATGATATTACTGAGGTTGATGGGGAGATTAGGTATGTAACTAAGGGAGATAACAATAACAATATTGATGAGGGGTACATTACCTTTAAAGATATTGTTGGTAAAGTAAGATTAATCATTCCTGATATTGGAAAAATCCAATTCTTCTTATCTAGTAGAATGGGATGGTTAATCGTTATATTAATACCAGCCTTAGGTATAATAATTATGGATATTATAAAATTAATTCAAATATTTAGAATAAAAAAGGAGATTGAAGATATTCCTGAATACAAAAGAATAGAAGATATACGTGAGATTGAAGAGAATAAAAAATTGCGTGCTTTAATTGAAAGAGCAAATAAATTGAATAGGAAAAAATAAATATGAAAAAGAGCAAGAAAGTATTAAATAGAGCAGAAGACATTATATTAAAGTATCATGATGATGAATCGGTATATTATCAAGAACTATTGAAATCATATAATGAATACGTAAACTTAAGTACTCTTGATAAGACAACTAATGAATTATATATAAATCATATCAGCGGTTTATGTAATATGATTGTTGAAAAGAAAAATTCTAAATTAATTGTAGTATGCTTAATCACCTTATTGTTTTTTATGTTTTGCTTTAGTACATTTTCTACATATAATTATTTTAAGATGAGTAATGATATCAATGGTATTTTGCATAGAGGTAATGCTACTTTGTCAGTAAATTATGGTAATCTAGAAAATTTTAAAGCTTTAACTCTAAGTAATATGGCTGATTATAAAGATCTACATCCAATTACATTATCGTTAAGTAGTAATAGTGATACTCATGAGTATATGAAATATAATATCTATTTAGTTGAAGATAATGACTCAGTAGATAAGGATAAGCTTATGAATCGCAATGTATTCTTATATAATGTTAAATCTTCCACTAAAAATAGTGGTGTTAAAGCATTAAAAGATTCAACATATAAGGATGGAAGATTATTAATATATTCTTCGTCATTTGATCCAACAACGATTGAAGATATCGAAATAAGAATGTGGATAAATGACAAAGAAGTTGATTTTGCAAATAAAACATATCGTTTTAAAATATATGTAGAAGGTTATTTATAAGAGGTGATACCTCTTTTTCTAATTTGACAAGACCTAGAAGTAATGCTAGAATATAGCGCTAAAGAAGGGTTTTGTATGGAGAAAAAAATCAATAGATTAATGATTAGTGTCTTAATTACAGTTATTTTAGTTTTAATATCTATTCCTTTATGGAATTATTCATCAGGAAGAAAAGGTAGTGTTTTAGCTAGTTCTTATGGTGATTTATCAATAACTGTTAGTATTGGTGTATTTCCTGAATTAATTGTTATCGAAGATGAAAGAGCTTTTGATTATATTGATGAAACTCCAGTAACATTTAGAAACCCTAACGATAAATCTAAAAAGTTTGAAATATATTATTTATATGATAAAAAGAGTACTATTGATTATAAGGATGTAGTTATATCATTAAATGGAAAGATTCATCATTTAAAAGATTTAGAGATGCTAGAGGATAATGACAATTATTACTTTAAATTAAGTAATCTATCTTTAGGTGCATATAGTGATAAAACCTATCATGTAAGAATATGGTTAGACGAAAATATAATAGATCTAGATGAGAATAAAATCCTTATAAGTAACTTTATAGCTAGATAACCATTGATTTCTCGAATTATAATGTATATAATTAAATTATGGATTACTTATGATTCGGGGGGATTTTGATGTATAAGGAAGACAAAAAGAATATTGGTTGGCTAAAGATAATAGTTAGAGTAGTGATAGCATTTTTGATATTCATGTTAGTTATCAAACTGATATCGATGGGAATTTCGATGTATAAAAATAAAAACGATAGCAATTACATGAAAGATAATCTAAAACTACTAGATAAAGCTGCTAAGGAATTCTTTAAGGAAGATAAACTTCCTAGTAAGTTAGGAAAGTCAAATAAAATTGCGTTAAAGAAATTGATTGATGAAAGATATATCAATCAATTGAAGGATGAAGATGGAAATGTTTGTTCTATAGAGAATTCATTTATTCAAGCAACTAAATTGGATTCAGAGTATCAGATAAAGAGTTATCTTGAATGTGGCGATGATAGTGATTATTTAAGTAGTTTTATCAAGATAGAAGATGAAGGTCAAAAAGTTAAACCAACAACTTCAACAACGAAAAAGGTTACTAAGAAAACAACTAAAACAACAAAGAAAACAAGTGTAAAAACAACAAGTTCAACTACTAAACGAGTAGAGCCAAGTACAACAGAAAGACCAACTATAAGATTATATTATAGTGTAAAATTTAATACTAATGGTGGAAGTTTCTTACCAGAACAAAGTATTAGACCAGGAAGTAAGATGGCTAAAGTTATACCAAAGAGAATAGGATATAAATTCTTAGGATGGTATTATAATGGTAAAGAATTTGATATGAATACAAAAATCTATAAAGACTATGTACTAGTAGCTAAATGGGCAAAGGAATAATTTATTATTCCTTTTTTATTTCAAAAAAAATATCACCTAAGTGATATTTAACTAAATACATATGGATCTTCTAAAGTTCCATCACCGCTAATATATACAGCCTTATCGGTAATATTAACTGTAATATTAACATTACCACTAGTACTTGCATATTGATCAGTTAATCCTCTATACATATTATATATCGTTCTAGTATCTGCAGATGATGCTGTTAGGGTATGAATATCAGTTTTATATGTACTGAACCAATTATAGTTTCTACATGTTTTATCCTTAGTAGCATTACATGAAGGATCTAGAGATGCAGCTAAGAATTCGTATGCCGCAACCAATCCAAATGGTTGACTTTCTAATATCTTAGAACATTCTGTAGAACCATCTTTAGATGTATCATCAATTGCTCTTTTTCCAATACATAAATCTTTATTTACTATATATGCCTTTGCTTCTTTTGGCCATTTTGTTTCGTCTTGATAATATTCATCAACAAATTCTTTTATTCTTGAATTAATATCATTTATAATATATTCATTAATACCATTGGTACCTTTAGTATCTTGATTATATCTATTATCCCATACACTTCTACCAGCTTTTTCATATTGAAGAAGCTTGATAGTACCATCATCGTTAATTCTTATAATTCTAAATAATTGATCATTAAACTTAACATAATTGTTCTTTACCTCACCACGCATGATATATTCATCTCCAACTTCGTAAAGACCAACTCCAGTTTCAACTAAGGAATTATCAATTATGACTTTGTTTAGATATGTTGATTCATAATCTTTACCACAACTTAGATAAGGACTATAAAGATAATATCCATTGTTATTGGTAACAGTTACATTACCATCACATTTTATACTATCATCTCCAAATAATTTACTTATTTCGTCTATTTTATCATCTGCTATCATCTTCTTTAAGGTATAAATCTTAGTATCTTGATCATTAGCAGGTAATTCTTTTTCATTCTCTTCGTAATAAGCTTTTGCTACTGCAAGCATTTTCTCTTGCAATTTATCGTATGTATATGTTTTTTTACTACAACTTGCTACCATAAATAATATGATAATAAATACGAAAAATCCGGCGATAACACCACCAAATACTTTCATAAGTTTAGGATCCATTTCATCCACTCCGTTCGACAACTAAATTATAACAAAGATAAAACATTCTTTCAATAATTAATTGGTTATGATATCATGGTGTAAGGTGATGTATATGGCTAAGAAAAGTGTGAAAAGAAGAGTGAATTTTAAATTTCTAATTCCAGTTATTATTATCATCATTTTTATTAGTGCAATCCTTGCTTATTTTGTAAATGATAATAGAACTGATAGCAAAAAAACGATGAATGATAAAAATGAAAATAAAGATAAGACAAATGAGGTAGTAAAAAAAGAGAAAGTAGATGTAATTGATATCAATAGTAAATCAAGAAATGTTGCTGTTATGGTAAATAATATTAAAACAGTTTGGGGATATCAAAGTGGATTACAAGATGCCTATATTGTATATGAAATTATAGCTGAAGGAGGAATTACTCGTTTCTTAGCTTTATATAAGGATGCTAATACTAAACGTATTGGTACTGTTAGATCAGCAAGAATATATTATCTTGATTATGCTATGGAAAATGATGCCTTATATGTTCATATAGGTGGATCAAAAGAAGCTTTAAGTGATATAAAGAAGTTAGGAATTACTGACTTTAATAGTGAAGTAACATTCAGAGATAAATCTATTGGGTTAAGATATGAACATACCGCTTTTACTTCTATGGAAAAGATAATGGAAGTAGCTAGTAAAAGAGGAGTTAGAACGACTGCTAAAAAAGATAATCTTTTAAATTATAGTATTGAAGATGTTGATCTTTCTAAAAAAGATGGAGCTATAAAAGCTAATGATATCTATATAAGCTATTCAGGAAATAAGAGTACATCATATAAATATGATGAAAAAAGACATGTTTATCTAAGAAGTCAAAATGATACTCCTCATATTGACTATGTCACTAAGGAACAATATACTGCTAAGAATATCATAACTTATCAAGTAAAAAATAGTAGTTATGATACATATGGAAGACAAACCTTAGATAATATTGGTAAGGGAGAAGGATATTATATTACTAATGGATATGCAGTACCAATTACGTGGGAAAAATCAAGTCGCGATGCTCAAACAATATATCGTTATAAGAATGGAGAAGAGATTACAGTTAGCGATGGAAATACCTTCATTCAAATCCAACCAAAAAATCGCAAATTGACTATAAATGAATTGAATTATTAATTTCTAAGTGATAAAATATAATCATAGAATGGAATAAGGAGAGGCGTTATGAATTTTATTATTAGTAACTATTACCTGTTCATAATTATAGCAGTAGTTTTACTATTAGGTCTATTTGGTTATATAATGGATAGAAAAAAATATGAAAAATATCGTGAAGAAATTATCAATGAAGAAAGAATTGCAAACGCCTTAGAAGCAGCACCAGGTTTCTCAGCAGATCCTAATATGCAAGTTCCTATGGCGCAAGATATTCCACAAATGCAACAAGTTCAACCAGGTCAACAAATACAACAAGACAATACACAAAACACCTTATAATTAATGCATTTATTTGCATTTTTTTATTAGGGGATACAAATAAATTGAAATTTGTTATAATATTTATTGAGGAGCGATGTTATGATTTCATTAACTACTATATGGAGTATAGTTACAAAACTTTTAGACATCTGTGTAATATGGGCAATGTTCTATTTCCTTTTGAAGAACTTGAAAAACAATGTTAAAATGGTTTTGATTTTTAAAGGTATCGTATGGTTATTGGTTATTAAATTATTAAGTGTATTCTTAAATTTATATACAGTAGGTGTTCTACTAGAATATATTATTTCTTGGGGACCTATTGCTATAATAATAGTATTTCAACCAGAAATACGTAATGTTCTAGAACAAATAGGTAGAACTCAATTGTTAGGAAGACATAAAGTATTAACAGTAGATGAAAGAGAAAGAGTTGCTTTTGAAATAATGTCAGCAATTGAACATTTAAAGAAGCAAAGAATTGGTGCTTTAATAGTAATTGAAAGAAATATGAGTTTGCAAGAATATATTGCGCCAACTACAAAGCTTTATGCTGATATTTCAAGTCAATTATTAGAAGCAATCTTCTTGCCACCAAATCCATTACATGATGGTGGAGTTATCATTCAAGGAGATAAAATTACTTGTGCTGGTGCAGTATTTAAGACAAGTATGAATCCTAATGTTAATAAGAAGTTAGGTACAAGACACAGAGCAAGCTTAGGAGTAGCTGAAGAAACAGATGCAATTGCATTAGTTGTATCTGAGGAGACTGGTAGAATAAGTATTGCTTGTGATAATTATCTACATTATAATCTTACATTAGATGAATTTAGAAATATGTTAATCGATGAGTTAAAACCAAAGACTAATGTATTCTACGACGCTGATGAAAGTGAGGGTGAAGAAAATGAGTAAGATATTTAGACCCCTTATAAAACTATTTAAATTAATATATCGCATTATTGATAGGTTAATAGTTACACCAATAAGTAGAGTTATTTATAAAATTAATGAACTTTTTAGAAGTAACTCAGGTAGAATTGAAAAAATATTGAATAGACCAAATATATTAATATATTTGTCATTAGCAATCGCCATTGTTTTATTTCTACTTGTAGATAAACA